>JALOAB010000224.1 GCA_023229045.1 Fidelibacterota bacterium | reverse complement strand
GTTGTCATTGTCGGCGTACTGATAGCGGCGATTATCAGCGCCTTTCTTTTTGGAAATTTGTTTTGTTACTCGCCGATCATTGTCGGATTTAAGAAGATCAAATTGCCACATAGTTTCGTTTATGTTCAGAACCGGGCGGAATTCCGGGACTGGTCTGCGTTCGATACGCTGATTACGCCTGTCGAAAAAGCCCATCAATTAAAATTCAGGAATAAGCCGCAGTTCTTCATCTTTCGCGATAGTGTCGCCTATAACCGACTCTCTCCCTCCCGCACCCGGTTTTGCGCTATTCCCACCCGGCGGATATTCATCGCGCCGTGGTCGGTGAAAGAAGCCGCGGCCGGGATTATCTCGCTGGAGATCTACCTGAAGCACGAACTGTCGCACATTCTGATCTATCAGCAGACCGGATTCATCCGGGCGTTCCGTTTCCCGAAATGGTTATTGGAAGGGATCGCCGTATACAGCGCCAACCAGATGGGCACCGGCTGGTATCCGAAGAAAACGGAAACGTACAATTACATCCGACAGGGGAATTTCATGTCGCCGGGCGATTACAAAACCCATCGCGCCGCCCGGGCTTCGATCAACGTCAAAAATAGAGCCGCCTTTATTTATTGCGAGTTTGCTTGCATTGTTGATTATCTGATCGAAACTCATGGTCGTGAAAAATTTCAGAATTATATCCAGCGATTATTCACTACTAAAGATTATGCTCGGGTTTTCGAACAAATTTACGGCATTGATTTCGATTATTTTATTGCAGAATTCAGAGCACATTGCGCCAATAATGATTTTGCCAGAAATGAAATTTGAAATCCGTTGCAACGCTCGAGTATCGCGACGAGCGCTAATCCGGATCACATCGCTCCTGCGGCGCGACCTACACCTGTGCCATGCGGAAATATAGCAACAAGTATTCTTAGTTTCATTAGTATAAAAAATGTAATATTTGGAGGTTAAGAGATATGCGATTATGCAAATCACCATGGCGGATCAGCGGAATTGCCGGCATTCTGTTCGTTGTCCTTTCATTTATCGCCTCAGGTATCAATGTCATGCCGCCCGAATTCAATCAGGACAAGATGGAACTGATGAATTGGTTTGCGGCTAACAGCGACTGGTATCGGGTCGGTCACTTCATCGCCGGACTGGCGTTTTTATTATTCTACTTTCCGTTTTTCGCGGGATTTTGCGAGAGACTCAAAACCGCCGAAGGCGCACCGGCAATCTGGACTAAAGTCGTCTGGGCCAGCGCGATTATGTCTCCCGCCACAGGAACTATAGGAGGCACGTTCATGGTTGGCGCGGCTCTTCTGGGCGGCAACGTCTCACCCGAAACGGCTCAACTTGGATTATCTGCATTTTTCTATGCTTATATCGTCTCGGGCGCTTTTGGCGGAATTGTGATGCTTGGCGCGGCGATCGTGATTCTGCGGACCGGCGTTTTTCGAAAATGGTTAGGCTGGGCGGGCGTTGTTATCGGTCTGGCGGCAGTTATTGGACTGGGTGCAATCATTGAGAACGATCCCAAAGGGCTCCTGGCTACGCTCAACGGTTTAGCCTGGCTCGTCTATTTTCTGTGGATCGCGGCGCTTTCGGTTGAATTGGTACGGATTCCTGCCGGTACATCACAGGTTTAATGCTTTTTGAGTTAACACTTCATAATGGTATATTCAGCAAAATGCAGATCATCAAAAAGGACTTCAAATGAAACCTATCAGAATCATATTCCTTGTGATAGCTGTCTTGAGTCCGATAGGCGTTTGTTTGTCTTTAGCGCCGCAAGAATCGGCTTCGAAATACGATGACGGTTTGCAAAATGTGATCGAATTCCGTGACAAGATAAAGCATATTCATCCGTTCCTGGGTAAAGTTTTCCCGATTGCCATCGTAGATGAAAACCATTTTCTGGTATTTGATGTTGACACATCCGCGAAAAAATATGTCTTCGTCATGAAAGCCCCAACCCCGATGCCAATTCCTCCCGGCGTACGAGCAGCTTTCCCGTTGGATTTTTACAATACTAAGGCGGCGTGCGTAGTATCGGGTGAGATTTTTAATAATCCTGAGGATTACGTCACCATTTTCCACGAATTCATCCATTGTTATCAATGGGAAACCTGCGAATCCAGACTCAGAGAAAATTTAGGCGTCGCCCGCAAAGCGCTGAGACGGAATGATTACGCCTGGGAGCTCAATTATCCTTTTCCGTACAGCGATAGTCTGTTTAATGCAACCTACTGTCAATTCCTGCAAGCTATGGAAACCGATGATCCGGTCGCCGTTTATAAATATCGCCTGCAATTGAAACGGTTCTTGAGTCAGGATGATTTCGAGTATCTGGCCTGGCAGGAATGGAAAGAAGGCTTTGCGCGTTATATCGAAAATCAGATCCGATGCCGGCTTAATTTCGCGGAAAATCACTATGGCGCGGAACAACCATTCCACCGGATTTCTTTTTATGAAGGCGGCGCACGCTATATTGAATTTTTAATCAGGCAAAATCCGGAATTGGCGACTGATATCGAAACCTTATTTTACACTATTTTTAACGGCAAGTCATAATATTCGGCTGACTGCGATTCGGCGCAATAGCGAATTACTGGCGGTCGCTGAATTTGTAATTCAGCCTCAGATTGTCTATATTAGAAACGAGTGTTTTGATTAAACTTATAATACATATTTTATTAATATATGGAACCTCTTCATAGACGTATTTTTATTGTCTCAAACCGCCTGCCGGTCACCGTCAAGCGAAAAAAAGAAGGGTTTGTTTTTACTCCCAGCGTTGGCGGACTGGCTACCGGTCTGAAATCAATTTTTGAGGAAAAAAACTGTATTTGGATAGGATGGCCCGGCTTAGCCGTAAAATCCGAATCTGAAGAAAAACAGATTGTCAATAAACTGAGAAGATTACAGATGATCCCGGTATTTCTGAGCAATCAGGAAATTAAAAAAAGTTATGAAGGTTTCTGTAATGTTACCATCTGGCCCCTGTTTCACTACTTTTTACAATACACCGAATATCATAACGATCTCTGGGAGGTTTATCAGCAGGTCAACCAGAAGTTTTTCGATTGTTTGAAATCCATTATCACTGACAATGATATTATCTGGATTCACGATTATCACCTGATGTTATTACCCGGAATTATCCGGCAAAAGATGCCCAACAGCAGTATCGGCTACTTTCTCCATATTCCGTTTCCGTCCTACGAACTATTTCGAACATTACCCTGGCGGGCTGAAATACTGCACGGTCTTTTAGGAGCTGACCTGATCGGTTTTCATACTTATGATTATGCCCGCCATTTCCTCAGTACTGTGAAACACTTACTGGATATAGAATATATCTCCAACCAGTTGGTATTTGAACAACGGTTACTAAAAGTCGATTCTTTCCCGATGGGAATTGACTACCAGCTCTATACCCAAGGCGGGCAAAATTCCGACGTCGCCAAATTGATAAAAAAACATCGCAGTGGATTAAACAATTGTAAGGTCATTCTGTCGGTCGATCGTTTAGATTATTCGAAAGGGATTCTGAATCGCCTGCGGGCTTTCAGTATTTTACTGGAAAATCACACCGAATATCGCGAAAAGGTTACGCTTTTTCTGATCGTCGTCCCATCCCGTGTCAAGGTGCCGCAATACCAGAAAATCAAACAGGAAATTGACCGTGAGGTCGGCTACATTAATGGAAGATACAGTACGATTGGTTGGAATCCTATTCACTACTTCTATTGCAATTTCGACTTCAATTATCTGGTTGCATTCTATCATCTGGCGGAAGTTGCTCTGGTGACTCCTCTGCGCGACGGCATGAACCTGGTTGCCAAGGAATATGTCGCCAGTCGGCAGAATACCGGCGGTGTCTTGATCCTGAGTGAATTGGCCGGTGCGGCCATTGAACTGGAAGAAGCTTTGTTAATCAATCCGAATAACGTGGACGATATCGTCCAGCACATTAAGTTGGCGCTGGATATGCCCCTGCCGGAACAGCGGCAACGGATGGCCATTATGCAGGAAAAATT
>JALOAB010000014.1 GCA_023229045.1 Fidelibacterota bacterium | reverse complement strand
CCATCGATAATGCAATCTTCCGGGTTGCGAACCTTGAAAAAGATCTGAACCAGTCCGACTCACTTAAAGAGTTGCCAAATCCGGATATTATTGTAGTCGACCCGCCACGCGGCGGTTTGACACCGCAATTAATTAATATCATGCGCCACGTAAATCCCGCCCGAATTGTCTATGTTTCCTGCAATCCGGCGAGTCAGGTGCGTGATTTGAAATTGCTCACTGCAAACGATGTTTATCGGATCACCCGCGTTCAACCACTGGATTTATTTCCGCACACTCCCCATATTGAAACAGTTGCGTTGCTGGAGCGATAGCCCAATTCATCAATCCCTTTCTCAAAAACATTTTATTGATATTTCTGATAATCTTCACTAAAATGAATCGAATTTAATTTGGGATTTAAACAGGGAGAGACACTATGGAAATTATAGACAATGGTGCCGGCATTCTGACCGTGGTTGTCGATAGGAAATTCGACACGGTCACCGCGCCGGCGGTTGAAAAGGCTATGCTAGCGGCGATCAACGACGGCGCTCGCAAGATGATCTGCAATTTCGAGAAGTGCGAATATATCTCGAGTATGGCTTTACGGGTGGTGCTGAATGTTGCTAAAATTATCCAAAAAAGCGACGGCCAGTTAATTCTCTGTAATTTATCAACATATATAATGGAGATATTCGAATTGGCGGGCTTTACCCGTATTCTGACTATTGTCGATAAACATCCAACCGCTCTTGAAAAATTAAGCGCCTGAGAGAAAGGACCTGTCTATGAAATTGAAATTCGCGGATGTATTGTTGAAATATCTGGAGGCCGAAGGTGTTGAATATGTTTTCGGCGTTCCGGGCACGACGGTTGTGCCTTTTCTAGCGGCGTTCAACCGCACCCAGACGATCCGTCCGATCCTGGCCAAACACGAAGAGGGCGCGGCTTTTATGGCCGATGGCTATGCCCGGGTAAAAAACACGCTCGGAGCCTGTTTTTCAACTTCCGGCCCGGGAGCGACCAACCTGGTGACCGGAGTGGCGAATGCCTATATGGATAACGTTCCCATTCTCGTACTGACCGGTCAGGTCGAGACCACCATGCAGGGCAAGGGCGCTTTCCAGGATTCCTCAAAAGGAGGAATTGACTCGGTTAAAATGTTCGAGCCGATTACGAAATCTTCTTCCATGATTATCAATCACCATAAAGCTATCGAAGACCTGCAATCGGCATTGCGACGGGCTTTGACTGGAAAAAGGGGGCCGGTACATCTGACAATACCCAAAGATATTCAGGGCGCTGAAGTCGAATTTGATCAGGTCGCTCCGTCCACTTATCGCTTTTCACCGGAATATTTCGACCGCCGCTTAGTCATCAATGCAGTTGAAGAATTGGTTAAGGCTAAATGTCCGGCGATTCTGGTCGGTTCGGGAGCTGTAGCTTCGGGAGCTTGCGCCGAAATTCTCGAATTAGCCGAAATGCTGAGTATTCCGGTGGCCACCACTCCCAAGGCTAAAGGTGCATTTCCGGAAGATCACCCGCTGGCACTGGGCGTCCTGGGACTGTGTGGCTCACCGCTGGCTGAAGCATTTTTAAAATCTGACGAAGTTGATGTTCTGTTCGTCATCGGCGCCAGTCTGAACCAGATCACGACCTTATCCTGGGACCCGCGTCTGGCTCCCCAAAAATGCCTGATACACGTCAATATCGATCCCAACGAGCTGGGTAAATCGTATGAAACCCATTTACCTCTCGTCGGTGATGTCCGCACCATTGTCAGCGAAATGAATTTCCGCATTTTACGCTATATAAACGATAACGAAAGTTACTGGCGGGAGCGTGAAAAAATACTGAGTCGTTTTCGCAATCAGACCGGCATGTACACCGATTCGGAAAAACTCCATTCGGACGCGATGCCGCTTAAACCGCAACGTCTGATCAGCGACTTGCAGGATAGTTTGCCACCAGACGCTATTCTTTTTGTAGACGTTGGAAATTCAATCACCTGGGCAACCCATTATATGCAGATTAAAACGCCCGGCTCTTTAATTACGCCATTTGGCATGCTGAGCATGGGTTATGGCATAGCCGCTTCGATCGGCGGTAAATTAGCCGCCGGGTCGCGACCGGTCGTCTGCGTGGCGGGTGATGGTTGTTTTCTGATGAATGGTATGGAGATTGCCACGGCTGTTAGCAATGACATTCCAATGGTTTTCGTTATCGTCCGCAACAATAAACTCGGACTGGTGAACGATCTGCAGACATTTGTGCTTGGCAAAAATACCGTTGCAACCCGTTTCAAACCGATCGACGCCGCGAAAGTCGCGGAAGGATTAGGCGCCGAAGCCTGTAAAGCCGACCGCCCGGGCGAGCTCAAAACCATTTTGCCGCAGGCGATCAGCTCCGGCAAGGTGGTTGTAATTGATTGTTTTGTCGATCCGGAAGAGGTGCCGCCCCTGGTGCCTTTTGTAGAAGGCGCCAAGAGCTTTGCCCAGCGGATCGATTTCGCATAGCAAGTCATTTCAAATTAACAGTCAGACATTTGTCTTATTCGTAGAACAGCCTTTCCAAGCTGTTCTTTATATACTCAACCAGCTGATCTAATACTTTTCACATTTGCGGTCGGGGGACGCTGTATGATTCCCCGCCTGACCGACTAACGTCGCTCAATCGGGCAGGGAACTTACGACCACCGCCTTGTAAAGGCGATGTTCTAACCAGCTGAGCTGGTACTTTTCACATTTGTAGATGGTGGACGCTGTAAGATTCGAACTTACGACCCCCGCCTTGTAAGGGCGATGCTCTAACCAGCTGAGCTAAGCGTCCATAAAAGCAAAAAGCGGGCAAATTTACATAAATAATATCAAAGCGGCATTTATTTTCTGACTGCCATATCCAGAATTTCTGACATCTCCTTCGCAAAATCGAAGCGCATCTCGCTTTTGATCTGGCGCGGAATCTCGATCAAATCCTTACGGTTCTGCTCCGGCAGAATGACCCGGCGCAACCCGGCGCGATGCGCCGCCAGAACTTTTTCCTTAACACCGCCAATCGGCAGAACCGCGCCGCGCAAGGTAATTTCACCGGTCATGGCGAGGTTATCTTTGACCTTACGTTTTTTCAACAGCGAATACATTGCCACTAGAATTGTCACACCGGCTGAGGGACCGTCCTTGGGAATTGCTCCAGCCGGAACGTGGATATGAATGTCTGTCTTAGCAAAGGCTTCTTCGTCTAATCCGAGTTCAATCGCATTGGAGCGAATATAACTCAGAGCGGCTTCGGCCGATTCCTTCATTACATCGCCCAATTGACCGGTCAGATGCAGTTTGCCGGTACCGCGCATACCGGTAGCTTCAATGAATAGAATATCGCCGCCAACCGAAGTCCAGGCCAATCCGATTGCAACTCCGGGTTTGGATAATCTTTCGGCAATATCGACGAAAAAGCGTTGTGGTCCCAAATAATTTTCTACCGCTTTTTCATCGATAACAAAGCGTTTTTTCCGTTTGTTGGCGGCTACTTCGCGCGCGACCTTGCGACACACATTAGCGATTTCCCGTTCGAGATTACGCACCCCGGCCTCGCGCGTATAACTGTTAATAATAAAGCGAATCGCCTTATCGGCGAATTCGATTTTTAATTTGGTCAGACCGTGTTCTTTAACCTGCTTGGGAATCAGGAAGGTTTTAGCTATGTTGAGTTTTTCCTCTTCGATGTAACCACTGAATTCAAGCATTTCCATACGGTCTCGCAGAGCCGGTAAAATCGTATCTATCATGTTCGCTGTAGCAATGAACATGGTTTTGGAAAGATCGTAAGTGACTTCGAGATAATGGTCGCTGAAAGTCGAATTTTGTTCGGGATCGAGGACTTCCAGCAGGGCGGAACTCGGATCGCCGCGGAAATCCGCGCCAACCTTATCGATCTCATCGAGCATAAAGATCGGATTGCTTGACTCGGATTTGCGAATACTTTGCAGGATGCGGCCGGGCAAAGCCCCGATATAGGTTCGGCGATGCCCGCGAATCTCGGCTTCGTCACGCACCCCGCCAAGTGAAATGCGCACGAATTTGCGCCCCATGGCACGGGCGATCGATTTACCCATCGAGGTTTTACCAACTCCGGGCGGACCGACGAAACAGAGAATCGGCCCCTTGACGCTGGCGTTGGGATCCTGCTCCTGTTTCAGTTTGCGGATCGCCAGATATTCGAGAATACGATCTTTGACTTTTTCCAGTCCGTAGTGGTCTTCGTCCAGAATTTTCTGGGCGTCTGAAATATCAACGTTATCCGTGGTATATACGCCCCAGGGCAGGTCAACCAGCCAGTCCAGATAGGTGCGCGAGACGGTATATTCCGGTGAAGCGGCCGGAATTTTCTTAAGCCGATCGAGCTCTTTCTCAGCAATTTTACGGGCTTCATCGGTCATTTTCGACTGGTTGATTTTCTCTTCCAGTTCCTTTAATTCCAGGGTGCCTTCATCTTCACCCAGCTCTTTGCGGATGGCTTTTAACTGCTCCCGTAGAAAATATTCGCGCTGGGTTTTGGATATTTCATCCTGAACTTCCGATTGAATCTGGTCGCCCAGCTGGATGCGCTGGATTTCGCGATTAATGATAACAGTCGCCTTTTCGAGACGTTTCCGAACCTCTAATTCTTCCAGGATTTCCTGCTTCTCGGTGACCGGTGCATTAAGTAAGTGGATAACGCGATCGATCAGTCGCCCGGGATGTTGAAATGATGAAAAAATCGAAGATTGCTCTTCGCTCAGATAGGAGGCGATTTTAATCAGTTTTTGATAAAGTTGACGAATATTCGCCAGCATGGCATCGATTTCAATGCCCGGCTGATAAATTTCCTGGGCTTTGAGGATCGCACCCTTGAAATAGGGATCGACCTGAATGAAAGATTGAATTTTGGCGCGTTCCAAACCCTGGACGATGGCACTTTTACTGCCGTCCGGCATATTGAAAATCTTCAATACCTGGGCGATCGTGCCCCATTCAAATAAATCCTCTTTCTCCGGATTTTCAAGCGAGCCCTCTTTCTGGGCTACCACAACGATCCGTTTTTTGGATTCGGGTAGTTCTTCAATCAATCGCAGAGACCTTTCCCGTCCGATATAAATCGGAATGACTTGCTGGGGAAATAGCACCGTGTTGCGCAAGGCCATTATCGGTAGGATCTCCGGCACGCCGAGTCCTGTATCAAATATTACGTTATTGTTTTTTTCTGATTCCGCCATTTTCAGTTACCTTTCAAATCAATTCGGTCTACTTCATTTAGAAGCGCCATCACCCGATAGGTTACTTTGTAATCGCCTTCCGTAGATCGTCCGGCAATCGCCGGCCAGAGTCCCGAGGGCATCTGCTGGTCAATCAGCCAGTTCAGGGCTTTTTTAAAATTAGGATGTTCATAGCAATCTGGCAAGGGGGCCAGCGCCTCAAGAAATCGCAACGTTCCGCCACGGAACAAACCATTTTCCGAATAATCAATGTACAAATGATTCCAGGCGTCCGGTTCCGGGAAAAGAGCTGTATGATTCTTTTTAAGAAACATATCCAGCAGAAAAGCGGCTCCTTTATGACAGACTTCGGTATTACGTAAACGAGAATGGGCGCTAAACGCCTGGGTGATTATCAGAGTCGTCCAAATGCAACTGGGGACATTTTTTATCGAAGCCCCCTCAGCCAGCATGGTTTGTGACAGCCAACCGCCGTCTTCCCGTTGACGCTTGGTCAGAAAGCGAAAACCCTTCTCCACAAATGGATTTCCCGCCAGACCGTATTTCACCAAAAGCCATAAAGATAATCCCTGATGATGTTGTAGCAGGGGAAACTTTCCGTCCGATTTCTGATTTTTTAAAATAGCGATCAACCCTTTCTGAATGGCGGGCAGTTCCTTGGTACAACCGAGGTCGAGCAACTGTATCATATTCTGTAACTGCTGAAAAAATTGCATCGACTTCTGTTGCTCTTCAATCTGGTAGTTTTTCTTCAGGTTCCAGAGACCATCTTCTCGCTGAGACTCGAGGAGGCGTTCGCGCGGTTTGTAGCGTTGGATTTCATAGCGCAGGCGATTGAGGAATTCATTTTCGTGCGACAGAAAACGATCCACCGATAAATACTGAACCGGCAGAGGCGCCTTTTCAACGAGTAAGGGAATAGGATCGATTTTTATTAAGTATGACCAGCGTTTTCTCATTTTTGTTATATGACCTTCATGATACTTTATTTAAAAATTAGCGCTAAGCTTCCTGATTGGTATTTAGCTTTGGATTCAACCGGCTATAAATTCTATGGATTTAATGGTCTGGGCGATTGCGGCAAAACCGCCCTTCTAAAAACCGATTCTGTATGACAGAGGATTCTCGTTCTCATTATAAATATCGCAAAAATCAAATAAAAAGCGTGTAAATATCCTTTTAATTGACTTGAAATGCAAGAATTATTTGATTTCATTCCGTTTAAACTGCCCTGCGCCCGAGTATCCGATTTACCCTAATCTTGTCAGTATTTCACCGATTTCGTCATAACTGCGGGCGTGAAAATGAACTTGCGGCAGGTCGCTATTGCTCAGACTACTTAGAAATCCAATTACCACCGCACCGGAGGCGACTGCGGCCTGGGTACCGTTCAGTGAATCCTCGATTATCAGGCTTTCCACCGGGCTTACCCGTAGCTGATTCATCGCAGTCAGATAAGGTTCGGGATGCGGTTTAGCCTGCTGAACATCGTCGGCGGTAATCGTCAGGTCAAAGCAATTCTTGATCGCCGTATGGCGAAAGACCCAGCGTAAAAACTTGGCAGAAGTTGACGTCACTAACGCCGTCCGGTAACGGCCAGCTATGCTCTGCCAAAAATCCATAAATCCCGGATAGTAGTCGATCCCTTTGCGGAATTCCTCTTTAATATAGCGTCGTCCGATTTTAATTAATTTTTCCGGATCGGTTTGGATGTTATACTTTGCCATGCTCAATTGAAAGAACTCCTCCTCGGTCGTTCCCTTAAAATATTTCCAGTCCTCGTCCGGCACATTAATTCCGCACAGATCAAAAATCCGGCGTTCAGCGGTTACATATATTGGTTCGGAATCAATTACAACCCCGTCAAAATCGAAAATTATTGCCTTTATAGCCACACATTCACCTAATCAAATTAAATGACCGCCAATTAAAAAAAATAAAAAAGCCAGACCGGCGCTAACCAGCGCATAAGGTAACTGGGTATTGACGTGATCGATGTGATCGCAGGCCGCGGCCATCGAAGCTACAATCGTAGTATCTGAAATCGGCGAACAATGATCTCCGAAAACACCACCCGCCAACACCGCCGAAACCACCAGCGGCAGATAACCATGGGTCGCGGCCGCCAACGGGATTGCCAGTGGGATCATCAGTGCGAAAGTTCCAAAACTCGTCCCGGTTGCAAAAGCTACCAGCGCTGACACCGTAAAAATCAAAGCCGGAACGCTTTTCGTACTTAATAACGGCGCTGTAAGCGTTGCTATGTAATCACCAGTACCTAATAATTTACAGGTCTGCCCGAGTGCAAAAGCCAGTATCATTAAAATAGCCAGCGAAATCATACCGCCGGCGCCTTTCATTATTAAATCCATGATTTCTTTAATCGACATCAATTTTTGGGCCCGGTATAAAACGCCGGCGGTGGCTATTGCCAGCAAGACCGACCATAAGACCGCCGTCGAGCCGGAACCGCGGGTAATATTTCCCTGACCGGTAATTAAAAGAAATAGCGGCATTGCCAGACTCATTACCAGAACCGGGATTACCATATTACGGGCTAAATGGGAATGACTTTCGATCGGTTTCATTTCTATGATATTTTGATCGACGGGCGGTATGGCTCCGTCTCGCACCAATTTGCCTTCTTTGGACACCCGGCATTCAGCCCGGCGCATCGGTCCAAAATCCAATCCAGTCAAGGCCATAACCAACACCATTAAAACCGTAATTATAGCATAAAAATTTAACGGAATGGATTTTATCAATACGCTTATCGGCTCCTCAACGCCCTGTGTAGCTAGTAATCCAATCACGAAAGCGCCCCAGGCGTTTAATGGTATAAGCATGCAAATCGGCGCCGAGGTCGAATCGGCGATATAAGCTAATTTCTCGCGCGAAATTTTCATCTTATCGAAGATCGGGCGGCAGATTGTGCCGACGACCAGAATTTTTATGCTCGATTCAATGAATATGATAATCCCCAGTAGCCAGGCTAACAGGCGCGCCCCGCGACGGTTCCTGATCCAGTTACGATCGTCAAGATATTTAACGAATCCACTGACTCCTCCCGAACGCTGAGTCAAGGCAATCAGACTGCCAATCAAAGCGCAGAAGAGAATGATTCGGGTATTATCGGCATCCTGAAACACTTTCACCAACGCCTCCAGAGTGGCGGACATTCCGCTTAAAGGATTACCGTGCGATAATATTATCCATCCGATCCAGATTCCCAGTCCGAGTGAAATGAATACCTGACGAGTCATTATCGCCAGAATAATCGCCATCAGCGGTGGCAATATCGCTAACCAACCGATTGTATTCATAGTCTAGACCACAGATTGAATTATAATCAGTGGCCCGGAATAATTAAATACCCTAAATATCAGGATCGGGCGGTTTGAAATCATCTGTAACTTTTTCCAGGCTTACCGATCTTGTTCGACCGGAAACAGGATTCGGAAGGTTGTGCCGCCTTCGGGATTATTAACAGCGGAAAATTTTGCACCATAACCGTTCAATAACATATAGGCATTATAAAGATTGAATTTTGTCAGTGCGACCTGGTCGGTAGATTCATCCACCCCCTGGGACGGTCGAAAATAACCGGGAGTAAAAAACTCTTCGATATTTCCCGAAATAATCGGCTCGCCGGTAGTTATGATTTCCACATAAATAGCGTCGGGAGCAGTGCCGGTCTCGATCGTCAGTTTTTTTTCGGGAATGTCTCGTGTCGATTCGACACAGCAATGAATGATATTCATCAAGCCCTGCGAAAAGTCGCTGTAATAACCGACGATTGAAGGCAGGTCGCGTTGTAAATATAACTCTTTCACAATCTGAGTCTTGAAAAATGATTCGGTCTCCAGAAATAGCAATTCGTTTTTTAACAAGTCGCTTAAATTAATCGGGATCTTTTTATTTTCCCGCTCGAGGGCAATTTTTTCCACGAAGCTCGTCAACAGCGATTCGATTTTTTTGACATTATTGACGATAATATCCGGCTCTTTTAATTCCGGCAGGCGGGTTTTTAGCAATTGAGCCCGCCCCATGACCACCGTGAGGGTATTTTTTATATTATGAATGATACCGCTTATCATCAGCGTCAAAGCCATCAGCCGTTGTTGTTTGAGTAATTTTACTTCCATAGTTTGCTGGGCCAGATTGAGCCGTTTGTATTCGGTAATGTCATTGATTACGCTGAAAGTTGCCAGTGCGCCCCGATAATCGGTTACTACCGAACTGATTTCCACATCGATTGTATGCCCATCCTTGCATTTGAATGTGGTTTCAAAGCGCTGAGGTGGATTTTTTCCAAGCTGACGCAGGCGTCGGCGTTCTTCGAGAAGATCGAGGCCGCGCCTGGTATATATTTCACGATAATCTTTTCCGATCAGTTCATCAACCTTAAAGCCGAGCATCTCTGCCAGATTATTATTAATAAAAATAAAACGGTCATTTTGATGAACGGCGATTCCTTCATTGATCGTATTCATAAATACCTGGTACAGCGATTCGGTATCGGTCAGGTTTTTTTCAGTCTTTTTTCGCTCGAGGGCACTAGTAAAAATATCAGCGATCATTTTAAGTAGTACAACTTCTTGGCTTTGCCAGCGCCGCGGGGCCTTCACCACATCCAATTCTAATAATCCAATCCTGGTTTTATTATAGATCATCGGCACGATCAGCAAGGACTTAATTTCCCGCGACTGAAATTCCCGTTTTTCATTTTTGGCCCCAGCCGGCAGTCGCTCAAGATTATTGATCACGACTGGCGTTTTGCGCCGCAATTGAGCTTTCAACCAGGGGAAATTTTTCAGGGGAATATTTTTTAAGCGGTTGATCTGGGGTTCGACTCCTTTGCCACACCATTCGTGGGTATTGGACATCTGTTTTCCATCCGGTGAGAAAAGGAAAACGCCACAGCGATCCACCTGGTAGAATTTACCCAGATCCTGTAGAGCCATCTCGATCCAATAGCCCATCTCCTCTCCGGCAATACTCATAAAACGCGTAGTAACCTTAACGATTAAATCCAGCATTTTTTTCATATCCGGGGTTTCCTTCATTCTGGGTTAAAGGTATTGGTTTTAAAAATAAAATGCAATTTCGACTGCCAGTTTAATATTTTTTCTGCGGTGATGAAGGTATTTTCAGAGTCGAAAACCAAATTTTCGTAGAAATTCTTTTAGATCAGGTGAAGTTGAAAATTGATGGGCGTGCATACCAAGTTTTTCAGCGCCGGCGACATTTTCCGGTAAATCATCGATAAAGACAGCTTCCCGACCGGTTACTCCAGTTTTCCGCAATGCATATTCGTAGATTTGCGGTTCGGGCTTGAGAAAACCAACCTCATACGATAAAATTAATCCATCCATTTTGTCCAGGATATCATATTTACGGCGAATAGCCCGGATATGCAGGGCATTGGTATTCGACAGAAGATAAAGGGGAACCTGCTTACGAAGTCGTTGAACTATCTGCCAGACGTCTGGCTTCAGGTCAAATGCAACCTGCCAGATTTTTTCCAGGTCATCGATCGTAACCTGGCCGTCAGATTTAAAAATCTTTTTTACGGCTGTCAGATGTTCCTCAACGGTCAGGCGCCCTCTCTCGAATTCCTTTTCGCTGGCAAGGAGGGATGGTTGCATGATCAAATTTTCGGATATATGAAACGTATCTGCGATTTTAGCGATCATGTCGGCATAATTAACCTTGACGATAACATTCCCCAGGTCAAAAAATACCACTTTGATATTATCGACTTTTCCCCGCATCGAAGATGTATTTAGCGGCTACTCGACAATCACTTCGGTCACGTATTTTCCGACTTCTGCATCGGTGTAGCTTTTCACACCCGCATTCAGATAATTATCGAGCTTTTTAGTAGTTTCATCGTCGATCAACCGCATGTGTTTCAACACGGCGACCGCCATTGAGTCACAGGCTTCCCAACTCCCGCTTAAAACTTTAATGGCAATACCGATCGGGTTGTTATCATCGTTTCTCAGACCGATGCCGCGCACTCCTTCGGCACCAACCTTCGAAACTCCCCGTCCACCCATAAGGGCTCCAAAATCAGTATCGAAACGGCCGCGCCCACCGATCATCCTCGGATGAAGTGACATGCTATGGAAGATACGCCGCAAGTGATCATCGCCGCCTTCCACCAATTTCTTGTACATCATCGCTAAGTTATAAATCGGTATAAAGTAGGTCGGAGTATTACTGTTATCGACCGCGACCGGAATGCGCTCTTTGCCGGAATATAATTTTATTTTCTCAAAAATCTTTTGTTGAACCGGGTGGTTGATCTCGGTGTAATTCGACAATTCATATTTCAGGACTTTGGCGATAGCCAGCATCCCGGCATGTGAACCGGAATGGGCATTGTGAAGAGCGGTTGGGCGCCGCCCCTGAATGGCTAATTGTTCATAACTCTGGCGATCCAGGGGCGGATGAATCCCACAATGCAAATTATCGATACTGAGATCGAGTTTCTTCAAAATGGAATTTGCCAGATCGATATGATAGTGTTCGCCATTGTGAGTCGCGCAAATCAAGGCCAGTTCTTCATCACTGAAATTGTATTTCTCCATCGCACCGGATTCGAGCAGGGCGATCGCCTGAAAGGGCTTGGCGGCCGCATCAATAAAGATTGGATACTCGGGATCGCCGGCTGAAAACAAGACGCCGCCATTCTCATCGACCACGACAGCGTAGCCGATATGAAAACTTTCCACGGCGCTTCCTCTAACAAACTTACTTACCAGTAACATACTAATAACATCTCCTTTATCTATTTTCAATAATTGCGAGTAATTCTCTTAAAGCCGGTTCGAGTCCGGTAATCAGAGTCTGACCAAGCAAAGCCCGGCCAATTGAAATAAATTCTACGTCCAGCACTTCAAGCAAAGCTAATATCAGGCGCTTGTGCAATAGTCCGCCGAGCGAGACCCGCAGATGATTATGAGTTGCCATACGTGCCGCCAGAATGATTTTTTCAAGCTCCGCAGTATAGGCCGCCTGTAATTCCTGGGCGGCCAGGGCGTTTGTGGCCAGTTCCACTTCATCGACTTTCAGACGGTAGGCGGATTTCAGGTCGCGCATTTCCGGCTTCAGGCGTAACACTAAATTGAAATCTTCGGCGCTCTGGATGGTTTCGACGAGGTTGCGCACCATTTGATCCTTTGGATCAACTGTCAAATCGGCTTCGGCTAAATTTACCAGCGTGATGAAGTCGGGCTTAACGGACATAGCCCGCTGAACAGCCTGATTTTCGATGTTAGTGCGGATATTGAGACGACATTTGCTCATCGAGCGCAACGCCGTAATATTAATCAGACTCTCATATTCCGGCCGGTTGGTGTAGCTGATCCCGGCGACGCCGACCGCCTCGATAAACCCAAGCAAATTCAACGGATTATAAAGCGGCGAATCACTCATATTGGCGAGCGTCAGAAAAGGATCAAGATTTACTTCTAAGTAGCGCATTCTATAATCTTAAAAAGTCACCTCGGAAGCGAAGGCCAACTCGACTTCGTTTATCAGGTCTGACTTTAGCAAATCGTTTAAAGCTGCCAGAGTTTCCGGATAAACATGGCCGATAGCTACTGCCCGTCCACTGCGCCGGGCTATTTCGATCGCCTTTTCAAATTGCGCCTGAATTTCGCTTTTATCTCTAACATTATCAAGAAATACCGAACGCAGTGCCGCCGGAATTTTATTGCGGGTCGCAATTTCGTAAGCCACACTGCGGGGCGACGTCAGGCTATCGATAAAGTAAAGCCCCTTGGCTTTCAGGCTGGTTATCACGACCTGCATCAGTTCCGGATCGGCTGTAAAAAGAGAGCCCATGTGATTGTTCATTCCAATCGCCTCGGGTAGTTCGGCATGAGCCATTTCGATCCGTCGCTTTATCTCATCCGGCGTCATACTGGTCAAAAGCATATATTTGTCTTCACCGCCCTTAAGGTTGCCCTCTTCCGGTTCCATCGGCATATGAATGATGACTTCCTTGCCGGCCAGTTTGGCGTTGCCGGCCGCCCATTTCGAATAGGGATGTCCGGGAATGACCGAGACGGTCAGTTTGCCGGGTAATCTTAAAAAATTCCGGATTACTTCCTGGTTACTATAGCCAAAGTCGTCGATAACAATCACCAGTTTTGGCTTAATTGCCAGGAGAGGCGCCCTGACAGCGGATGGTTTGTCCAATCGGATAAATGCCAGAGTACCAATCGGGATAGTCTGAAAATCAATGAAAATTGTAAAGCCGGCGTCTTTAGCAATGTTGTCAACCTTTTTTACGAAAAAACCCTGTCGCTTTAAATAATTATTGACCTTTTTAGCAAGCAGATCTTTATCTTCACTGGCGGGTAATTCATAACTCAGTGTCACACGACCTGGCGCAACCGCAGAGCCTTTTAGCTCGTGATAGCCTTGTTGTTGCAGGTAAGCGCGCACATTTTCCACCAGGCGATTCTTACCTTCGGAAAACAACATGCTCCGGGAGGGCGCCGATTTCGGCAGAAAATACGCCAGAAGAACTATCAGCACCGCGACCATTGTCAAGAAAAGCGCGCCGAGTCTTTTTTCGTCCCGACGACGTTTTTTTATGACTTTCGTAGGTTTTTTTAAGTAGCGGCTCGTTTTCATTTTATATTTTTTATCAACGCAAAACTACAAAATTCCGACTGATTGTCAAAGTCGATTAGAATAGGATTTAAATATTTTTTGTTGAATGAATTGCCAGCCGGGATCGAGGCTAAGATCAAGTCGCCTCGCTGGCGGCGGTTTGCCGGGCTGACTTCTCAAATCTTCCGAGGAGAAAAGCGAAAATCAACCCACAGAATCCGAGAGTCGAGAATATCCACATCCCGAGGTTATAGCCGCCCGGATTGCTTGCACCGGCTTGCGCAAAATCATTGGCAATCCCAATTATTAGATTAAAACTGAATAATCCAATATTCTGAACCATGGTCATCAAACCGTATGCCGTTCCGAGTCGACTGTTATCCACCAACAGGGCGACAGTCGGCCACATAACGGCCGGAACCAACGAGAATGCGATTCCCATCATCGCCATGGGAATTATCAGATAAGCCGGAATACTGGAATTTATATCGAAGAAACTCATTTCAATATTGAGGGTGCCGTGTATTCCCAGGGGCGTCGCCAGATCGACATGATAGGCCATTATCAGATAAACCGGAATGATCAATAGTGAACCAAACGCCATCAACAGGGCTTTGCGCCGGGTGCGGTCAGCCAACAATCCGAAAAGCGGCGTAAAAACCATAGCCGCCAGAGTCAACATACTGGACAGATTGCCGCCCACCTCGCGCGTCGTTCCATGCGCCTCCTGGAAATATTTAATGGCAAAGGTCTGGAAAGGAAACATCGCCGAATAAAAAGTAACACACAGGGCGGTGATATACCAGAATCCGGCTCCAAACCGGAAAATTTCCCGAATCTTGATCTTGTCTTGTTGGCCTTCGTCGGGAAGTACGAATCGGCGGGAAGCCATCAAATCCAGAAAAAAATATATACTAATAAATACCACCGCAACGACTCCCGCCCCAGCCGTTACGAAAAGTGGCTTTTGCCAGCTTGTATATAGGTTGTTACCCCAGGTTGGCGAATTGAGCGCCAGAAACGAACCCAACCGGGCAAAAGTCAGATTCAGTCCGAAAGCGAATGATAATTCCTTGCCCTTGAACCAACGCGCCAGAATAGTCGTAATCGCCACGATCATCGACTCCGCTCCCAATCCGAAAATCAAGCGCCCGGTGACCATTAAAACCAGGTTGCCGCGCCAGGCCGTAATCAACGCGCCTAACATTACCAGCAACGTAAAAAATAAAACCGACTTGCGGGTGCCGACCCGGTCGATTATCAAGCCTCCGACCAATACCATAATAATATTCGGAAAACTGTAAATAGCATTCAACAAACCGATGTTGGCGTCGGTAAAGCCCAACTGCGTCTTCAGAACGTCCGCCAGCGGACTGATACTGTCGTAAATGTAGTAATTGCCGAACATCGCCATACTGATAAAAAAGAAAACCAGCCAGCGATACCAACCGCTGGGCGACTTCAATTCTGAAGCAGAAATCGTATTATTCATTGACATTTATTCACCTATTAATTCCAAAAACCGACGCGGCAGTCAAGCGGCTGTTAATCTAAGCACACCCATTTTTATTACAAAGGAATCAATCCGAATTGTTGTCTGGATTACTGGCATTCTGTAAATTCGGCCTGATTTCTGAAAAAATGATAAGGAGTTTTGATAATGGCTTATGTAATTAACGATGATTGCATCGCGTGTGGTACCTGTATCGATGAATGCCCGGTTGAGGCCATCAGCGAAGGCGATATCTATAAAATCGACCCTGATCTTTGTACCGATTGCGGCGCTTGTGCGGACGTCTGCCCATCCGAAGCGATCCATCCGGCGTGATATATCTTCCCAGTGGTACATTCAACGATCCGATAAATTTAATAAATGACATTTTTACGCTTTCCCTGCCATAACGGAAAGTAGTTTTCTATTGTTGACCCACACACCAGTGGTCGAGTAGCCGATAGTCGCGATCAGATCTGTTTGTAATTCCTATTGATTACCCATATGCCTTCCCTGCCGATTTCCCTATTTGAAAAAATACCAGAATTAAACCAGACCCTGGGTGCCCGGAGAAATCTTTGTCTGATATTTAATTTCGAATGTTTTGACACCTCGCACCGTACACAGAACAGTCAAAATCTCAACAGTATCCAGCGCTACATTCACTGGATCGCTGATTTACCTGACGTCACTATGGCTATTTTGAGTAATGGCACGCTCGAAGAACTTAAGGTTTTTTTCGATAATCGCCGGATCATTCTGGCGCCCAACAATGGCGCCGAAATCCATTCGTCCAGTTTCAACTGGGTTCAGCCGGATCTAAACCTGATTCGCAGTGAATTGACCGAACTCTTTACCGCCGTCCGCGAGTCCGTCGGTTCTGATCTGCGACCGGAACATCTGAGTTTTTCGCAGGGTGAATTATGGCTAAAAGTCTCTGCGGGCGCTAAAATGGTGCGAGAAATCCTTATTAAACAGTATAACGTCCTGAAATCAACGCGGCTCCGCCTTTCAATTGTCAATCAGCAGGTAATCGTGTCTCCCGACAATCCCTGGAATCGCGGAAGGGCTATTCAGAAAATTTTCGATCTTATTCCCCGCGCCGCCCAGCAGGCACCAACAATTATCTATTTCGGGCTGGAAGATGAGGACGAGCCGGCTTTTCAGATAGTCAATAATCTGGGCTTGTCGGTTATTATCTACAATCGCTTGCCGCGGACTACTAATGCCCGCTATTTCCTGCGCAATAGCGCAGAACTACGCAAATTTCTGTTTTGGGTACATTCCCGTTGACACTTTGTTCTGATAAATAAAAAATCCTCCGATCGGAGGATTTTTTATAATTTTATTTTGAGCCAGAATCAGGCGACGATGCTGACGATTTTCTTGTCGCGCCCTTTCCGGTCGAATTGCACTTTGCCGTCGATCAATGCAAAAAGCGTATTGTCCCGGCCAATTCCGACATTCTCTCCAGGATGAATGTTGGTTCCATGCTGGCGGACGATAATCGCGCCGGAGGTCACTTTTTCACCGCCAAAGCGTTTAACGCCCAATTTTTGTCCGCGACTGTCGCGGCCGTTGCGTGAGCTTCCAACCCCTTTTTTATGTGCCATGATTAATTACTCCTTATTTTCCTGCGTTGCGGATTCTGCCGGTTGGGCCGCGGTCTTTGCTTTAGCCCGGCTTTTACGGGCGGGTGCGACTTTGGCCGGTTTGGCGGTATTTTCGCCGAACTCGCCAACTTTCAGTACTGTGTACGGTTGACGATGTCCCTTCTTAACCTGGTAACCTTTCCGTCTCTTTTTCTTAAAAACCATGACTTTATCAGCGCGCCGGTGTTCAAGCACTATGGTTTCGATGGTTACGTCACTCAGATAGGGGCGGCCAACTTTAATATCTGCACCGGAATGCAGAAATAAAATTTTATCAGCAATGAATTGAGCCCCGACTTCCAGATCCACTTTGGGAATCGAAACGTTTTTCCCCGGCTCCAGGATGACCTGATCTCCGGCGATTTCAGCGATTGCATAACTTTGGTTGTTCATATTTCTCTCTGTTGATACTATCAAAAAAGGCTGGCAAATTTAGTTATAAGGAGTGAATAAAGCAAGGTGGTCGCCATAGTTTTATTAACTCTTGGTAAAGATTCCGTCATTCGGGATAAATTTCAGTATTCATTGGTCACATCGCGACCGGATTTTCTCAGTAAGACCCGGAATTCATCAATATTGACGGTACTATCCTCGACTAATTTGATGCGAATAAGATTGCGTAATTGAATTTTAAAGAGGATTCGGCTGGTCGATTCTTTTAAATAGGAGGCAAAATCGGGGTGAACGTGCAAATCCAAACGTCTTTCGCGGGATTTGATTTTGAAGCGCCGGAACCAGCTTTCGATTTTGGTCACGATCGAACCTTTGGAGGTAACCCGTCCGGAGCCGTGACAGGTGGGGCATTCTTCGCTGACAGAATGCAAAAGATTCAAGCGCGTACGTTGGCGAGTCATTTCGAGTATTCCGAAGTCCGAGATGTTGGCGACCGATACTTTGGCGCGGTCTTTATGGAGCTCGCGTTTCGTCTCCTGGACGACTTTACGTTTATTTTCATCAATTTCCATATCGATGAAGTCAATCATGATCAAACCGCCGACATCGCGCAGACGCAATTGTCGGGCAATCTCCTTGGCGGCCTGTAAATTGATTTTGAGGGAGTTGGCTTCCTGATCATTTTTTCCGATAAATTTACCACTGTTAACGTCGATGGTGGTCATGGCTTCGGTATGTTCTATCACTATGAAACCGCCGCTTTTCAGCCAGATTTTTTTGCTCAGGCTTTTCTCGAATTCCTTTTCGACATTGTACTGTTCGAAAAGCGGATTTTTGGAATGATAATACTCCAGCTTGTTGACAAACTCGGGTGAGGTGCTCTTTATATAAGCCAGGATATTGCGGTACAAATCTTTAGTATCGACGATGATTTTGTCAACGTCCGGGGTCAGCAGATCGCGGATTATGGTGGCGCTCATTTCCATATCGGCATAAACACAAGCGGGCGCCTGACTGTTTTTAACATTCTCCTCGAGTTGTTTCCATTTGCGCATCATAGCCGTCAAATCAGCGCGCAAAGACTTGGCGTCTTTGCCCTGGGCAACGGTTCGGATGATGATCCCAAACTTGGGCGGCTTAATCGATTTAGCTATCTGACGCAAACGCCTTTTTTCATTGACCTGGAATATTTTCCTGGAAATTCCGATATAGTCGGCATTCGGTACCAGCACCAGAAATCGGCCTGGCAGGGAAATATTGGTCGTGACCCGCGCCCCCTTTTTGGCAAATGGTTCCTTTATTACCTGTACCAGAATTTCCTGATTCTTTTTCAGATTGACATCGCCGCTCCGCAGGTGGATTTTTCGGGATGGTTTGAGATCCATCTCGACATCCTGTTCATCCTCCTCTTCGTCACGACTGATATTTTCGATGTACGCCAGGGCGGACGAATCCTCTATTTCGGAAAATGGCAGAAAGGCATTTGTTGCATAACCGATATCGACAAACGCGGCCTGAATTCCTTCTATTACATTCTCCACTTTTCCTTTAAAGATTGACCCGACCAGGCGGTTCTTTTCAGGTTTTTCGACGAAAAATTCGACTAGTTCGCCGTTCTCCAGGATGGCGATACGGGTCTCTTTAGCCATCTCGCTGATTAAAATTGTTTTCTCCATTGTGTATGTCCTAAATTTCTATTTCACAGGCGCCAGACAGGTTTTCAGCCGAACGATCCGGCATGTGGTTTCATCTATCTGGAGAGCCTGTAAGATTTCTTTAATTTTTACGGTGCGTCCTTCGAGTACTTTGATATTTATCAACAGCTTGTTGCCTTTAATACAGAGTTTTTCCATAAACGGACGCAGATTGATTGTTTGATTGGCTTTAACCGATTTGCGGCTAATTGCAATTTCCGTCGCTGATAAAAATTCGGCAATCAGCCGGTCCAATTCCGGCGGGGTGCCCCCGCTTATCTCAACCGAATAGTGAAAGCCAATCGTGGCCGCGAACGCAGACGGTTGATTTAGAGGAATCGCCTTACACTCGACGACTTCGAAGCCGTTCGGCAGAACCCGGTTCAGCCGCCCGGCGAGATTTTTCTCTTTACCTTTCAGATAAATATCGAGCACTTCATCCTGCGAGGTATAACCGAACGGCAGTGGAAACCCCGCCGAGATTTTCGGGCGCGGATTAAAACCCTGCGTAAAAACCGACTCCAAGCCGGCGCGTCTTAAAATCCGCGGCATCATACGCAGTGTGTCCAAATGTGAGGTGACCATTGCATGGCTAAATTTACGATAATGCAGGCGGTAACGCACTGGAATTAATTCCACCGGGATTTTGGCACTGCTTGAAAGTTGAAACGGCGATGGCGATCCTTCAGCATAGATCATTTGAGATCCACCGGTTGAACAGATCCCGCACAGGTTACAACCATTCCGGCAATCGGATGTATTTACGCCCTGCCAGGCTTTGCGGCGTTCATCAAGCAGATACTCGCGCTTAACGCCGCAATCAATATGTTCCCAGGCCAGTGGCATTTCAGGAGCGATTTCACCTGTGAATAGCCGTTTGTCAAGACCATGATGCTGAAAAGCTTCTTCCCAGCGGGTCGGATTGAAATGTTCATGCCAGGCATCAAATCCGGCTCCCATTCTCCAGGCTGTTTCCAGAACGTCGGCAACCTTCCGATCGCCGCGAGCGAATACGCCTTCCAGCTCCGAGGCTCGCGGATCACGCGCCATGACTTTAACATTCTTCAAAGCCCGCAGGCGCGGTTTAAGAAAATCGAGCTTGCGTTGAATTTCCGCCGGCTCATCCATAGCATCCCACTGGAAAGGCGTATGAGCTTTAGGAATAAACGTCGAAAGCGTGATGTTAAGTTCCAGGCGTTTTTCACCAACTGCCAAAACTTTTTGAACAAGCGCGATGATCGCTTCCAGATCGACGTCGGTTTCGGTCGGCAGACCAAGCATGAAATAAAGCTTTAGCAGACGCCAACCATAACGCCGCGCGATTTCAGTCGCTTCCAAAAGACTTTCTTCGGTAATTTGCTTATTGATAACCCGCCTCAGACGTTCCGAACCGGCTTCCGGCGCGAAGGTTAAGCCAGAACGTCGGGTAGCCTTTCCAAGTCGGGCTACGGTTTCGCCAAAGCTGTCAACCCTTAACGACGGGTACGAAAGCCCAACATTCTGGGATTCGAGAACCGGCTCTAAGGCAAGCAGAAGGGGCATGATCCGACTGTAATCGGAAGTTGAAAGCGACATAAGCGATACTTCATCATAGCCGGTCTGATCCAGAGAAGCGGCAATTTGCCGGGTAATTTCATCCGGCGCGCGTTCCCGCACAGGTCGATAGAGCATCCCGGCCTGACAAAAGCGGCACCCCTCGGTACAGCCGCGCATTAATTCCACTGTCAAGCGATCCTGGGCAATCTCGATCAGTGGTATCAGCGGAGCTATTGGATAGTATTCGCTTTTAAGCTTCAACACCTTATTGGCTTTAATTGTCGACGGAGCGAATGCGGTGATCGGCTCCGGTTTTCCATTCTCTGCCTGATAAAATGCCGGAACGTAAATCCCTTCAAATCGCATAAGCACTGCTTCCAATACCTTCAACCGGGGCTCGCCCTGCCGACGCCTTTCCGCCAGAAATCGTACCAGCGGCACCACGATTTCCTCGGCGTCACCCACAACGAACAAATCGAAGAATGGGGCGAGCGGTTCGGGATTGAAAGCTCCGCTCCCGCCGCCGATTATATATGGCTCCTGGGGCTTCCGTTCTTGACTTCGGGGCGAAATGCCAGCCAGATCGATCATAGTCAGAATATTGGTATAAGTTAATTCATAGGGCAGAGTGAATCCGATAACATCAAACTGGGCGAGCGCTTTCCGGGTTTCGAGGCTGGTAAGTTTTTGCCGATAAGCTCGAATGCTGCGTGCCATGTCCGGCCAGGGAGTATATACCCGCTCGGCCGCAATATCGTTCTCACGATTCAGAATGTGATATAAAATCTGAAAGCCATAGTACGACATGCCGACGTCGTATAGATCCGGAAAGACCAGCGCAATCGTTGCGGTTACTTGGGCCTGATCTTTACGAATAATATTAAATTCATTGCCGGCGTATCGGCCGGGTTTTTCGACCTGCAACAGAAGGGTATTCTGCAGATCGTCAGCATAAAAGGTGGTATTCAATTTTCAAAACATTTCTATAGTCAATTCCGTGCGGAAGGTAAGCACACTGAGAAGGATAGACAAGGATTTTATTTTTAAGTGCTTATAAATACCTGACATTTCTTTTAAGTGCTTTTAAAAAAATGATATTGGAAATAGCATCATTGGAAAACATTCAAAACCGCACTCTGAAATTTTCTTCTTATTTGAAAAAATAATAGATAAATTTTCTCGCGGTTCTTTTTTTATTAGTAGGATATATAGTTATTTCACCCCGACATGGAGGATCTATGAAAAAGATGTTTTGTGTGTTGTTTGGTATTTTGTTGCTGGTTTCATCTGTAATTCAGGCTCAGGTTCTCGAGGCTGAAAACGTACAGGAACTTTCCAAAGACGCCCGTAAGGGCGAATTGGTGAACTTCTGGTACAATCCGGAAGCCCGAGATTTTGTCCTGATCTTCGCCAGAGAAAAAGGGAAAAATGTAATCAACGAAGTTTATCAGTTCGATTACGACTTGAAATTGACTAATCAGGAAACTCTGGAGCAGTCGGCAATTCGGGATAAGTACCCGGATGCGGTCGTGGTTGAAACTGCGCCCTCCGGAACCTGGAATAATCCCAAGGTCGTACGAACCGATCCAGCCATCACCGGTCAGATTGTTCTGGCCCAGGGAACTCTGACCAGGGAGTGGGCAAAAATGGTAGAAGATAAAGGCAACTATCGTTATACCACCCATTATTGGAAGTACAATTTCGAGGAGCAACAGCGCGTAACGCCCAAATTTGAAGGCATTTTCCAGTTGCCCGAAGGCGCACCGGCATTGGTCGTCAAAATGGCTAAAAAAGCCGCCGAGAAAATCGTACAATTGGCGGTTTCGACCGACGAACCAACGGCTGAAGTCACCACCGGTCGCCAGAATTTCGTTTACCCCAGTCTCTGGACGCGCACCAGGGATTACGCCGGCGCCAGTGGCGACATTCTAATTGTTGGACGGTCCGATCAGATGGATTATAAAACCAAGGAACCCAAACAGGTATTTGTCTTATTGCAATATTCCGCCGAAGATCTTTCGCAAAAACATTATGAGACTTTCGAGTTGGAATTCCTGCAAGATGTGGCTTTCAAACAGGTTCTGCCGGACGGTTCGATGGTACTGGTTTTCGCCCCGATTGGCGGTCCGGGCGTGAAGGGCAAATCGCCTAATCCGTCCGCTTATTTTTACGTCCGGGTCGGCAAAGACGCCACCCTGATGGAAAAAATCCCGTTTGAGAGCAAAGGCGGACTTTGGGTCATTCAGAATGCCGTGCTCAATAATAACAATGAAGTCATCCTTTACGGCGCCGCGGTCGAAAAGAAAAAGGATAAATATTTCAATATGGCCGGCGGCGTGGTGCAGGGCAGTTGCGATAATATTCAAATCATGAAAATCGCCAACGGCGCGGTCAGCTATCTGACCAGCGTCAATCTCAAGGATTTAGAGGGCAAGGTGAAGAAACCCGGCAACCAGAAAAAAGCCGAATCCTACGCCGGAAAGGACTTCACCATGAGCAATTCCTGCACTCAAACGACGTCCGGCGATTTCCTTTTTTCCGGACAGACGGCAGATCATTCGGCGCTCCATATATTCCAATTTGGAGCCAACGGTGATTTCAAGGGGCAATACGTCATCAATACCGAAAAACAGGTCAAGGAAACTCCGATCGACTACACGCTTTTCGAGAATCCGGATAAACAAACCGTGACGATTTACCTGGCTGAATTGACCGGGGTCGATAAGGGTCGGCAACTCAAGTATCCGCGCCTGGCGACAATTAATGTCGGCAATATTTCAGTATCGGAGATTATGTCCTGTGGTTTTGGTAAAAAAGGCGAATTTTTCTTAGACGATATGTACCCGACCACCCTGATCGATGACGGCGCAAAGGTAGTTTTCTTCAGCCGCGACGCCAAAGATGCCAATATCTGGCTCGGTCGCGTCAAACTTGGTAATTAACTTTATTCCAAATTAAATGAAAAGGGCTGATTTAATCGTCAGCCCTTTTTGATTCTATAAAAAATAAACGCTTATTGTCCGGCCAGTCCAAGTTCGTCGGCTACGCTTTTCAAAGCCTCTATAACGCGCTGAATATGTTCGGTTTCGTCCACGCCGAGTTCGGCGATGCCTTGCCGGATTTCCTCGCGGTTGACTTTAGCGGCGAAGGCTTTATCCTTGAATTTCTTCCGCACCGAGCGCGGCTCGACTTCAAAGATACTTTTGGAAGGCCGCACCAGAG
>JALOAB010000223.1 GCA_023229045.1 Fidelibacterota bacterium | reverse complement strand
TTTTAACAGGCGTCCTCTATATTATTTCAGGATTCACTAAAGAAAATATCTAAAGCTTCCAGCCATCAATCGTCATCAAAGACCATCAAAATTGTGGTGCAAAATAAATCCGCCATCGTCGTGCATACCCAATACAATGCGATGTATTGGATTTAGCATCTGTCACAAAAACCGGCATTTGCCGGAGTCTTCCCTCCTGTCGAAATCACGTCGGTTTAAAATTCTCACTTGTTTTAATAATAAAAGTGTAAATTTCTGTAACGTTAAATGAGTGTTTTCATCAAAAGAGAAAAAACAGGAGGATTTAGCAATGACTAAACGTTCACAAATTTACAAATGCGAAATCTGCGGCAACATCGTAGAAGTCCTGCATGAAGGCGCCGGCGAGTTGGTCTGCTGTGGCGAACCGATGAAACTCATGACCGAAAACACTTCGGATGGCGCCAAAGAAAAGCACGTGCCGGTCATCGAGAAAGTCGCCGACGGTTACAAAGTCAGCGTTGGTAGCGTTCTGCATCCGATGATCGACGTCCATTATATTGAATGGATTGAACTGATTGCCGATGGTCAGGTTTACCGGCAATATTTGAAACCGGGCAACACGCCCGTAGCCGTCTTTAAAGTATCAGCTAAAAATGTGACCGCGCGTGAATATTGCAACATTCACGGACTCTGGAAAGGAACTCTTTGATGCTTAGTAAAAAATTATTTACAGCCTTCAATGACCAAATCAAACACGAACTCGAATCCGCTTATCTTTATGCGGCTATGGTCGCCTGGTTCAAATCCGAAAACTTCGACGGGATGGCGCACTGGATGGAAGTTCAGAGCAACGAAGAAGTCGAACATGCCAAAAAATTCTTCGAACATATTTTCGATCGCGGCAACGTCGTCCAGCTTCAGTCCTTGAATATTTTGGCGAACAAATGGGATTCGCCGCTCGCCGCTTTTACTGCCGCCTATGAACATGAACAATTCGTAACCGGTAAAATCAACGAACTGATGACCTTAGCCAAAGCCGAAAAAGACTATGCCGCTGAAGTATTTCTGCACTGGTTCGTCGAAGAACAGGTCGAGGAAGAAGATTCCACCCTGAAAATTGTTGAATTACTGAAAAAAATCGGATCGCACAGTCATCAATTGATAATGATCGACCGTGATTTAGGAAAAAGAGAATAAGCCCGGAAAGAAATATGATGAATTTTAATATTGACGAAGTTTTTGAATTAGCCGAACAAATTGAAGTGAATGGCGCCCGCTTTTACCGCACAGCCGCGCAAGGCGTCAGCGCGTTCGGGCATAAGAAAATGTTAACTGAATTGGCTGAGATGGAAGATCAGCATAAGAAAACCTTTGCCAGTATGCGGGAAAAGGTAAAGAAGTCAACCACCAACTTAAACTTTGATCCCGATCATGAAGCGGCTCAGTATCTTCAGGCATTTGCTTCTGGTTTTGTTTTCGATACGACCAGAGATCCGGTCGATTTATTGAAGGGAAATGAATCAATTGCACAGATTTTGAATATGGCGATCGGATTCGAAAAAGATTCAATAGTCTTCTACCTGGGACTCGAAAAAGTTCTGCTGGATGAAGCCGAAATTCAGCACATCCGCTCTATCATTAAAGAAGAGATGGGACACATTACCTTACTTAGTCGAAAATTAGACGAACTCGATTAATCGGCGTAAATACTCTGCTTGAATACCCTTACCAATGAAATCGTTGGCAAGGGTATTTCATTTTGGGAATAACAGTTATCATTGGTGAATTTTTCGGGGACTGCTTAAATTGCCCTGAAATTTCGATTTGTCAATTCGGGAGAAATGATGGAGAGATGTGAAGAAGCGGTCAAGATTTTTAACAATGGTTTTAATTGTGCTCAGGCGGTTCTCTCGGTTTTTGCCGATGAATTTGGGTTGGATCGGACAATAGCTTTGCGGATTGCCGGTGGTTTTGGCGGCGGAATGGGTCGTCAGGGCTTGATTTGCGGCGCAGTCACCGGCGCGATGATGGTTATCGGTCTAAAATACGGCAAGATTCTGCCGGAAGATAATGCCGCCCGCGAAAAAGCCTACAACACTGTCATGGATTTTTCGAATCGTTTTAAAGCGCAATACGGTTCGCTAACCTGCCGGGATTTACTCGGTTATGATATCAGCATTCCTGAGAATCGCGAATTGATTCATGCTAATAAATTGACCGAGAGCATCTGTGCCCCGATTATCAATACGACAGTAAAATTACTTGAACAAATCATCAATTCATAAGAGGTAGTTTATGGCTATCAGGATGTTTATAACCGGCGGGACTTTTGATAAGGAATATAACGAACTCACCGGACAACTCTATTTCAAAGACACTCACCTCCACGAAATGCTGATCCTGGGGCGATCAAGGGTTGAGGTTGATATACGCACTTTAATGATGATCGACAGTCTGGATATGACTGATGATGACCGCCTTTTGATAGCTAAACATTGCCAGAAAGCCGCTGAGGATCGGATTGTTATCACCCACGGCACGGACACCATGGCGGAAACCGCCGGTATCATAGCTCAAAATGTTAGCGGGAAGACGATTGTCCTGACCGGCGCCATGATCCCTTATAAATTCGGCAGTTCGGACGGACTGTTCAATCTCGGGAGCGCCCTGGCCTTCGTCCAGACGCTGGCGCCCGGCGTGTACATCGCTATGAATGGCCGCTATTTTAATTGGGATAATGTTCGTAAGAATAAGAAAAGCGGCGAGTTTGAAGAAATAGTCGCGCCAGTTAATCAATAGTCGAATTTTAACGGGCGATCGCGGTTTTTTAATCCTTAATATTTCAATGTTTGATATTTCAAATAATACGTTGGAATATCGCATCGAATAGCGTATACTTACCGGCTTTTTTAACAAGAATAGAATTTTTAATGAGAAAAAATAACTTTCGCAATGTAGCAATCATTGCCCATGTCGATCACGGTAAAACTACTCTGGTCGATGGTATGCTTAAGCAGAGCGGGATTTTTCGCGAAAACCAGTATGTTCCTTCACAGGTAATGGACAATCTTGATCTGGAACGTGAACGCGGTATTACGATTAACGCTAAAAACACGGCAATCTGGTATAAGACCACCAAGATCAATATTATCGATACGCCCGGTCATGCCGATTTCGGCGGTGAAGTCGAGCGCGGTTTGAATATGGTTGATGGCGCGATTCTCTTAGTCGATTCCAGCGAAGGACCACTACCACAAACGCGATTCGTACTGAAAAAGGCGCTGGCGCGGAAATTGCCCATCATTTTAATCATTAATAAAATCGACCGGCGGGATGCCCGTATCCAGGATGTAATCAATGAAGTTTACGATCTATTTATTGACATAGGCGCTGACGATAATCAGATCGAGTTCCCGATCCTTTACACGCAGGCTAAAATAGGCGTAGCGCATCGTAAACTGGGTGATAAATCGAAAGATCTTAAACCATTATTCGAAACAATCATTCATGCTATTCCCGGACCGGAAGCGGATGACAAAAAAATTCCGCAATTCCTGATTACCAATCTCGATTACGATTCTTACGTCGGCCAAATTGCCATCGGCCGGCTGAGTAACGGAGTCTTGGAAGTCAACAAGAATTATGCCCTCTGCACTGAAAACGGGATCGTCAATAACATTAAATTATCTATGCTATATACCTTCGAAGGCTTAAAAAAAACCGCCGTCGAGCAGGTTCAGGCCGGTGACATAATCGCCTTGGCAGGCGTCCCTGGTATTCACATCGGCGATACGATTACGGCAATGGATAATCCCCAACCTCTGCCTCGCATTCGGGTTGACGAACCGACTATTTCAATGGTCTTTTATGTTAATAATAGCCCGTTTGCCGGCAATGAATCCACCTACCTGACTTCCCGCCATTTAAAGGAACGTCTCGAACGTGAAACGCTGAAAAATGTCTCAATTCGCTTGCTGAAAGTCAAAGACCGCAATGATGCCTTTGAAGTCTGTGGGCGGGGTGAATTGCAAATGGCGATTCTAATCGAAACTATGCGTCGGGAAGGGTTTGCT
>JALOAB010000221.1 GCA_023229045.1 Fidelibacterota bacterium | reverse complement strand
AGTTGCCATGAAAAAGCCGGAAAGCAGTGCTATTAAATACCACATATTCAGATCTAAATTTTTATCGAGATTTCAAATCGCCGGAATTTAATGGCGCGACGTTATTTATCCTATAATAATGGATTATTGAACCGCTAGTAAGCGCTCAACATTTTACTGTTTAATCAGGTTTTCAGAATTGCCTGCAGAATCAGGAAGAATACTTGAAACACTCGTGAGTTAGCCTCTGCGTGAATTGGGAGTGATAGAATTCGTTAAGGTTGGTTTAAAACCTGTTGCATCCGGTAAACGACGCCAGCGGCTTTTTCAAAACCAAGGAGCCGTAAGTTAGTAAATTCACGACCATCTGCCGCAATAAAAACGATGGTTGGAACGCCTTTAATGTTATACTTTTGTCGCACAGTTTGGACTTCTGCCGTGACTTGACCGGTTAGGTCGATTTTAAACAACGCAAACTTTTCACTCAGACGCACGACTTCCGGGTCGCTGAAAGTGTATTTATCCAATTCTATACAGGGAATGCACCAATCGGCATAGAAATCCAACATGATCGGGCGATTATCCTGCCGCGCGGTCTCGAATGCTTCTGCCGTATAAGGTTCCCATTGCATTTGGGCTGAATCGGCTTTTTCCGGTTTCAGAAACCAGGAACCGATTAAAATCGCAACAATTGCCAGCAGGTTTTTTATAAATGCAAATCCTTTTGTTGCGTTGCCGACTGTGCTGAAGAGGATCAGATAAACGCCTGAGATAATCGCATACAGCCACAGGATTCTTGCTGAAATGACGGGCGGGAATAGAGGCTTGATGAAATAGAGTGCCATACCGATGAGGATAAATCCAAAAATCTGGCGCACTCCAACCATCCATTCACCACTCCGTGGCAGACGATCAATTTTGCCCGCGAAAAATGCCAGTATCAAAAACGGCAAGCCAAGACCCAGCGACAATGTGAAGAACATCAGGAATCCGAAAAGTGGTTTGCCGACCGCGGCGACATAAGTCAAAAGTCCGATGACAAACGGACCGATGCAGGGCGCCGCCACGACGCCCATGGTTAGTCCCATGAAAAGTGCCCCAAAGTAACCGCTACGACTGCCGCCGGTCAGATTCAGCAGAAAATTTGGAGCGTCGAATTCATAGAGACCGAACATGCTGAGCGCCATCGCTACCATAATGCCGGCAATCGTAATCAGCACTATCGGGTTGGTCATAAATGCGCCCAACAGACCGCCGGACAGTGCCGCCAGAGTGCCCAGCAGAGAATTGACCAGCGCCAGTCCCAGAATATAGAGTAAAGCCATCAGGAGGATTTTTCCTTTGTGACCGACCGTCTGCCCGCCGAAATAACTAAGCGTAACCGGAATCAACGGATAGACACAGGGCGTCAGATTGAGTCCTAATCCACCCAGAAAAATCAACAGAAAGGTTAAAAGAAAACCTTTTTCAGCCAGCGAATCGCCGATAGCGAAGCCTTTCTCGGAGACACTTTCAGTAGATGATGGTGCTTCCGGGGTGGCAGATTGAATAATACGGGTAGTATTGGATGAATCACCGGTTATTGATCGCACCGGTACTTTCAATGAAAATGGGATTTCATTCGGTGGCAGGCACATCTGATCGTTACAGCCCTGATAATAAAGCGCACCGGTTATGGTAACAATGGAATCAGTGCTGGTTGATATTACGCCATCTAATTGAATGCTGAAAGTGCCCTCGAAAATCGCCAGCGGTTGATCTGAAAAAGCCAGACGTTTAAGAATGTGTTTGGGGTACCTGAGATTGGTAATTTTATAATTGTCAGAAGCCGAAATACGCAACTCGGTCGGGATCAGAAATTCATCATGTGGTCTATTGGAATTGAGATGCCACTCGTCCTGGAGATGAACATCCACGGTAGCTGAAAATTGTCCGCCGGTCTGAACTGGTTCAGAAATTAACTTAGCCTCGATCGATAAAATATCCGTTTCGGCGGCACCCGAAAAATTCACTAAAAACAGAATCAGGACGAGACTGAAACAGGTGCGTATTTTCATAGCGAATTTTTTCCGGTTAATTTTGAAAACAAGGTCTGTATGAAGTTTTTCTTATCGTAGATTTTTTCCTTAATGTTTGTAATCTCCGACCGGGTGGCTTCTATCCCGGCCTGGACAAATTCTTCGAATCGATTGAATTCACTCCAGTACGCATTGCTGACGTCCGGATGAATGTGAATATCGGCTTTTGCGATTTGCTGTTCGGTTTGTTGAATACCGCGGATCGTATCAATTCGGGTCAGAATGGTCAGAATGTTCGGTTCGTGGAGCAGAGGCATATCATTGATACTGACATTGACAGCGATAACCAAACTGGCGCCCATTGCGCGCGCCACTTCCACCGGTACGGCGGCCGTTACTCCACCGTCGGTCAATAGTTGACTGTTACGGGCATGGGGAGCTATGAAACCCGGAATAGAAGAAGAGATTGTGACGGCCTCACGGATACTACCGGAATCGAGCACAACCGTGCGACCGGTATTTAGGTCGCTGGTAACCGCCGTGAAAGGGATCTTTGTATTATGGATACCGACCTCCGGCACTAAACTGGCGATGGCATCTGCCAAACGCTTGGTTTTCAAAATGGCCGGCCGAGCGGCGCTGAGACTAAGGACGACGCTCTGGGTGACGGTATTAATGAACTGCGCGAGTAAGGAAGAACTCTGGTCATTTTGATGGGTAATAAATTGAGTGCCGAGTGAATTAAAATCATGGCTCTTCAGAAAAGTTGACCAGCGCTCGATCAATTTATCGGCATCCGGATCAAGGGCATACATCGCTCCGATGACCGAGCCCATCGAGGTTCCTGCGATTAAATTGATTGGGATCCGATTCTCTTCGAGAACTTTCAGGACTCCCAGATGGGCTAAGCCGCGGGCACCGCCGCCGCCCAGCGCCAGACCGATGCGGCGGGTCATTTTTTCAGCGATTTCCTATCGGCCATATAAACCGATTTCATGACGACATCTTCAAGCGGGCGGTCGCGTTGATCGCGTTTGACAGCCACGATTTTATCGACAACGTTCATTCCTTCGATTACCCGACCATAGACGGTATAACCGCCACGATCCAGCGAAGGGAGATCCTGAACGCAAATAAAAAATTGACTGCCACTCGAGGCTTTTTTGGGATTGACCTGATCGGGCAATCTGGCCGCCGAAAGACAACCGCGTAAATGCTTCTGTCCGATTTCAGCCGGAACCGTATAACCCGGACCGCCGGTGCCGTCATTGGTTGGATCGGCGTCGCGACTCAGAATGTCGCCACCCTGGATTACGAAACCGGGGATGACGCGATGAAAAGTCGTTCCGGTGTAGTATCCGGCTTTGACTAATTTCTTGAAGTTCTGAGCGTGCTTAGGGGTTTTATCGCCCCACAATTCGATCACGATTTTACCGTAATCGGTTTCGACTACGGCTACTTCGTTGGGCGCGACCGGTTCATCGGGCATTGCCTGAACCTTTTTCTGGATAGCGGTAATATCGGATTCTTTCAGATTTTGCGCCGAAAGCACGGTTGCGAGTGCCGCAATTGACACGAGAATTAAACATTTCATAATGCACCTCGGGTTAAACATGAGTTAATAATTATTCTGATTCGACCAGTTCAAAAACCGGCGTAGGCTGGTACTGATCGGCAATGTCGATTTTTAAAGCGGGCTTATCAGCCATTGTATTTTTTTCAAAAAACTCCCGGACGATGCTCGGATGATTGTTGATTTCACTGAGATGTCCCAGGATCAGATGCTTTAAACGCCCGTTACTAGCTAAACGTTGCAGGAAATTCAGAGATTGTTCGTTGGAAAGATGCCCGACCCGGCTCTTGATCCGTTGTTTCAGATAAAGCGGATAAGGTCCGTTGATCAGCATCGGCAGGTCATGATTAGCTTCCAGAAAAAGCAGGTCCGGTTCGGTGATTTGTACCAAAACCGATTCGGAAACACTGCCCATATCGGTCACAACCGCGATTTTATATTGATCGGCGGAAATCAGAATGCCGATTGGATCGGTCGCGTCATGGGGAATGTGAAAGGTTTTTACTT
>JALOAB010000220.1 GCA_023229045.1 Fidelibacterota bacterium | reverse complement strand
TGAAATTCGGTAAATATCTAAAATCGCTACAGGAGCGTTATCAGGCGGAGCAGTGCTCTCCGCAAATGATGGTGTGTGATTACCTGGCGGGGATGACCGACTCTTTTGCTTTGCATTGTTTCCAGAATATTTTGACGACGGGAACGCGCGGGCTCTAGATCAATTTTAGATTGCAAATTGAAGATTGTAGATTGAAGATTGCATATTGAGTCACTGTCACGTCCTGATGGGCGGGAATTTTAGACTTTTCAGAATCTACTTTCCAGTTCTATAATCATTCCATATATACGCCGGTGCCGATGAAGTAGTCGGTGTTCTTGATCGGTTCGACATAGCCGAGTTTGCGTTTTTCGCCGGTCGCGCCTGGTTTTACCCAATAAAATTCGACAAAGCCGCCACCGGTCGCCGCCGCGGCTGAAAGCTCCCGAATGACATATTTGCCGTGCGTGTCCTGATGATTATACAAATTTGAATCGAGCAAGTCCTTTTGCATCGCGTGAGCAATATTCACGCAATCGTAATTATAAACATAGAAATATCCGGAGCTGTCGTCATAAAAGCGTACCGAATCGATGGCTGTGCGGATAATTTCGATCCGCTCTGTTTCATTATCGACATCCTTCAGAATCTGGCTGAGCATGACGGCATGGGAATGCACCACGGCTACGGCGATTTTTTTATTCCATTCGAGGTCGTCGTCACCGGATTCGGTAGGGGATTTTTCGCATTGAAGTAGACCGAATGCAACGATCAGCAAAATTGAAAATAATCCTATGATTTTACGGTTGATGGAATTGATTTTAAACATAAGCGAATCCTTTCTTTAACTTGAGAATAAGCATCCGGTTGTTATTTCTTATTGTATTTCGGATCATTTAGGCCATAGTAAAAACATATAAATGAAGTAAGAAGCCATGAGACAAAAACCTTCCCAACGATTCAGCCGGAAGCCGGTCAGTAAAAACGGAACGAGAATAATCGAGGTGCCGATCATCCAGTAAAAATCCAGCATTTTGATATCAAATCCCTGAATCGGATGAATCAGACTGCTGATCCCGATAATCCCGAGTATATTGAAAATATTAGAGCCGACGACATTGGCAATTGCGATGTCGGCCTGATTATGTCGGGCGGCTACGATCGATGTAGCCAGTTCGGGGATACTGGTACCGCCGGCTATGATTGTTAGCCCGATCACGGCCTGACTGACGCCCAGAATTTGCGCCAGAACGACGGAATTATCGACCAAAATATTCGCCCCGAAAAATAACAGGACAAATCCTACTCCAATAAAACCAACGTCAAGCCAGATATTTTTTAGGGTACGCGGCAGTCCCTCATCCAGGTGGTTTTCGGCTTTTGAAAGGAGCCGTTCGCGGGTCGCAGATCGGATGATTATGCCGGTATAGATTAATGCGCCGCAGAACAGCAAGAGTCCTTCGACTCTCGATATTATAAAATCGCGGAAGAAAAATAAAAATAACAGAGCCACACCGATCATAACGGGTGTGTCTTTACGGACAAGTTGTGATTTAACCTTTAAAGGTCGCACAATCGCCGAGAAACCCAGAATCAGCGCGATATTGAAAATGTTCGAGCCAACGATATTGCCAATCGAAATATCGCCAATGCTTTCCAACGCGGCTTTGGTGGAAATAATCAGCTCCGGGAAACTGGTGCCGTAGGCTACAATCGTCAAACCGATCAATAGCGGAGATATTTTCATGCGCAGGGCAAACGATGAACTGCCGCGTACCAATGTCTCGGCGCCCAGTACCACTAAAATCATACCGATCAAAATCAGCCCGATCGTCACTAAGATCATATTTAATCCTGTTTATTTCAAAAAATCAAATAATACAAACGCCGTAATTTGTAAAAATATTTTCTATTTCAGAAGGAAAGGATGAAAATCAAATAAAATCAATCCATCTTTTGGCTGGTCGCAAGTCGCCCAAACTGCTGACGGATTTCCACCGGCAATTCAACGGCTTTGCCCATTTTTTTATCATAAATAACGAAAGTGACCTCAGCATCTGCGACGATTTTGTCTGTATTTTCAAAAAATATTTCCTGTTTCAAGGTTACGCTTTTATGACCAATCCGGCTGACTTTGGTGAAAATCTCCAGCACATCGTCCAGACGGGCAGAGGCGCGATAATTGATGTTGATATTGACGACCACCAGATTCAAATCCTGATTGTGCAATTTAGGAATGTCGAAAAACAGGTCTTTGACATTCCAGCGGGCTTCTTCCAGGAATTCCAGGTAGCGGGTATTGTTGACATGTCCGTACAGGTCGAGATGATAACCGCGCACTTTAATTTTTGTCGAAGGATTCAAGCAATTATCCATGATGCACTTTGATTATCATATTCGTAAGAAGTAATTGCGTCGGGTAAAGAATCGGACAACGACTGCGACCAGGAATGTATAGATTATCGCTCGTAAGGTTCCCAACCAGGGACCGGGAGTAATTTTGATAATTAAAGGCAACAAGCCGGTGATATTCAAAACAGGAAGTACTAAATAACCCAATCCGAGATAAGCCAGAATGGAATTACGACCGTTATCGCGGATCGGCTCGAACAGATGATGCTTATTGAAAATATCGGTGAATATGATCGATGCTATGAGAAGAAAATGAGCCAGACTTCCGGTGATCAGAAAATAGCTTAGCGTCGCATCTTCCCGTCTAATACCGCCTTCGTAAGGCTCACAAATCAAACCGATAATCAACCAGTAGGCGCCCCAGATAAATATTTGACGGACAAAGCTTTCAATAGCGGTATCCGCCCGCTTAAAAACATACATAGCGATTACCAGAATCGCCACTGCAAACATAGTTGTTTCGATTACCCATCGATATTTAAGCCCAATCAGGACGGCTGGTATTAGAATTAAAGATAATAAGCCAATGACCAGGATTCGATCGTGAAAGCGGTGGATTCTGAAAGGGTCCATCTCCCAATTCATCCGTTCCCGGTTGAGAAACAGATCGCCGATAAGCGTGCCCGGGATGACAATGAAAAGAAACTGACTAAATTCGAACTGATAAAGTCCCGGAAGAGGAGTCCAGTTCCATATCGCCTGGATCCAATCCGTAAAAGGATGTGCTAAACGCATAGCCAGCAGAATTCCCAGCAGTCCCAATCGTAAGAACCGTTTCTTCTGGCTTACTAAACTTAGCAAGGCGCTCCAAAAATAGGCGTTCATCAATATGACCAGAAAAATATTTGCCCGGCTAAATGAAAAACCACTACCGTCGGGATAACGAATCAATCCCAGAATAAGCCCAATTCCGATCCAGCCAGTGATTTTAAATGACAGAACAAAGCGTTTATTCCAGGTTGGTAGAGGCCGGATCAGAACCGCGGTTAGCGCGATGAAACCAAGCAAACCGATTACTGAAGTGTGGATTGGAGTGGAAGCTGTTAAAAGCATGGGATTGATTGCCCGGAACATTAAAGCGACAATACCAATCAAAAATGTGCGCCGTAGAATCCGCAGAATTTGAGTCCAGAATGGATGTTTAGCATTCTTTCTTCGTTCTAAATCGAACGGAATGGCAATTCCCAATGAAAACAGGAAAAAAGGTAAAATCAAATCGACCCAGGTTATTCCGGTCAAACCGGGCTCGTGAATATGCGCCGGCGGCGGCGTCTGCGCGAAATACATCCAGTCCGATAAAATGCCGGGTGGAATGGCTAATGCAAAAACCATCGCCAGAACTGCAATCCCACGCATAACGTCAATGCTGGCAATGCGTTCGGGAAGAATATCGTTCGGAGTAATATTTATGCTTTTTCCGGTTTTGGTGGCGCGTTTAGCGTTCATAAATTTGCAAAATCAATGCACTCTAATTTGAACTTGATTTGGTTTAACAATGAGCAATACGAACTTATTTTCAGCCTTAATTTAAACATTCATCAAAAAGCGTAAAAATTTATTCATATTTATTTGATTTGGATGTCTTGTGTAATTGTAAAAATCCTATCTCGAAGCATGAGCAGTGAGACGAATAACTAAAGTCGTTTCAAGTGATAATCAACGCTACTAACGTCGTGAAGTTATCATTCCAAAAACGATTG
>JALOAB010000219.1 GCA_023229045.1 Fidelibacterota bacterium | reverse complement strand
AACAAGTTGAGCGTCTGGAATTTTTCTATAATTTTAATTACTTCGCTGGTCGGATCGGTTTCGAACCGGGTGAAGTTTTGTTTAATTGAGATGATTATTTCGGCAACGGTATGTTTTCCATCGCATAGTGACCAGATATAAGCCGCAGTGGTATTTAGCGAATGCAGGGCGCCGGAGTGGTACTCGTACACGACTCCGCCGTCATTCAATTCTCTGAAGAGCAAATCCGGGCGCGTAGCAGGTTGATATTCCAGGTCGATTTTATTCATTTAGAGTCTCAGACATGTCCCATTTTGACAGTTGATATGCGTTCTTCCATTTCGAGCAATTTATCACTTTCGATTTTCTCCACTTCCGGGATTGCCATAATAAGCCCGCAGACCAACCAGAAGGGTTCCATGATGCGAATAATGATAAAGGTGTTGGCTCCGAGGCTATGAGTCATCATGGCGATCGTCGCAACCAAAAATCCTTGGGCGAATGCCCGAAAAACGGGTATTTTAGCTGTTGAAAAAATTTTCCGCGTGCTGTTTAAAATGGAATATAATAGATAAAGAAAAGCCGCCAAACCCACCGCTCCGGTCTCGATCAAAACGCGCATATATTGGGCGTCCAGAAAACGCCAGCCGGTGATCCCGAAACCCAGCAGGGGATGCTTAGGAATATCGTTGAATGCCTCCCGCCAACTGCGAATGCGTTCCGAAGCCGAGGTGTCAATCGTCAATCCGCCGATATTTTCCTGAAGAGTAGCGGCGTAACCTTGTTGCTTGGTAAAAGTGTACTTGACCCGATCGACAACTGAAGCCGGGAAAACATAAGGTGCGATAGCAATGAAAATGGCTAAAAATCCAACTATAATCCAACGCCTTTTGCTTAATATAATATAAGCGATCACGACCGGAATGGCGGCCGCCCATGAACCGCGGGAATTGGTCATTAAAAAGGGGATCACTGAAAGAGTGGTAATTATATAAAGACCACGGCGTAAGCCGGTACTATTAAAAACGCCCGGTGTTAGCAGGAGACTGAGATTTATTGCAATGATAAATATCAGATATCCGCCTAACGTATTCGGTTCGCCGGCGTCGCCTTCAAAGGGCGCAGTAACCCGTCGCCCGGTTGGAATTTGAATCAAGGCGAGGACAGTGACAATAACAAAGGTAATAATCAAAGATATCAGATAGTTGTCGATTTGTTTTTTAGTTTGGACATGGTTCACGACCATGAAGTAAATCATAAAATACTGGATATATTTAATCAGGAAAAAAAAACCGCTTAAAACATTCACTCTTCCGGCCATCATCCCGAAACCGGTTGACAGAGCACATACAAAAGTATAAATCCAGATCGGTTTATTGAGGGGTGTTCTCCGGAAAAGACCCAATTCTTTATTAATAGCGGTTTTTGCCAACCAGCTAAAAATAATGATAGCGAGAATAATATCGTCGATACGGATAGTGACGCCGCCGCCTCTGGTGGTCCGCGAGCCGAATTCGGGTGATAAAAGCATCGAGAAGATCAAAACATAAAGCGCAAAATCAGTATTGGTAAAAGTGACTATAAGTAGTCCCAATCCGATGGCGGCTATCAGGGCGTAGATCGGAGCGACTTTGACAAGCACAAAGGCTACAATTAATGATAAAGGAATACTAAGAAAGATAAATAGACGATTAGTGCGACCTTCGATTATTTCAGTAGAGGGCATGCTAATAAATGCCTTTATCGACGTCCTTCAGTTTCTTATCTATTTCTTTAATTTTGTCAGGCTCCTTGTTCTGTAACATTTTATCATAGGTATCAGACCAGGTGCTGGTAGAATCACTCCGCCACTGTTTTTCATATCGTTGCCGGGTAATAGTTTCGCGTCGTACGGCACTGCCTTTGATGGCGGCTTTAGATATAATGGCTTCTCTGATATAATTATTTACAATAGTATCATATAATTTTGGTAAACCGCGAATAGCCGTACCGAGTATGAACGCAATCAGCATAGAAATTGGAATTACCAGGATTATAAGAGTTTTTTGACTCCCTTTCAATATACGGTGCTTATGTCGATGGGTACGCTGAGCCATTATTGAACTAATTAACGCTTGACAATGGATTTATTACCTAAGTCCGGATATGAATTCATGACCAGTTCGGCTGTCTCGGCATCCGGGAAACCGCCGAAAAGGAGATAGTAATTCTTCGCAGTCCCCGGTTTTTGACTGGATGGCTGGATGTATAGATAATTATTTATAGAAGCGGCATAACGAGCCACACTTTGACGGGCGGACGGGAGGCTGGAAAAACTATCCATCAGAATCGCAACCGGAAATTTAACAGGTTTAAAAGTGCCGCTAAATCCCAGAAACTGGAGTTCTTTGGATTTCTTATTGGCTTCTGACAGCGTCGCGAAACTGCCAAAACAAAGCCGATATTTCTTCTGTTCCGGGCTGGTAAAATCGATCGTAATATAAGCCGAAAGTCCATTTTGACGCAGTTTATCCAAATGACCGGTCAGGGAGGCGAGACGGTTAGCCTGCCGGATAACTAAAGTGTAGGGAAGTGATTCTGATAATTGCCGCACTGCCTTGGTGGGCATGATCGGCGTTCGATGAATCGAATTCATAACGGGTGATGGCGGCGGCGCCGACGGTTGACTTAGCGCTTGACTGGCCGCGGGAGGAGCCTGCGGAACGGTCATCGGTTGTGGCGGAGGTCGGGTTTCTATGACTTGCTGTCGAGTAGTAGGTTCGATTCCGTATATATCCCGTAATTGTTCGAGTTCTTCGGGGATGGCAGTCTGGGATGGTGTGATAGCGACTGCCACTGCATCACCTGTTAATTGGCTGGTGTCAGCGGATTCAGTCAGTGGTGCAGTTGAGGTTACTATGGTTTCGGTTACTTTACCTTCGACCTGGGATTTTACCCGGGCTGACCGGAATTTGGTAAGCCCCCAGATACTGCCCCCGATAATCAAACCGAGCGCCGCAATCGCCAACCCGGCTTTAAGTTTATTTAACTGACTGAAAAAACCGTTTGGCAATCCCTCTGCCGGTTTAAGGAAGAAAGATTCGAGCGCCGCCACAAGTTTATTTTTAGGCTCGACAGTTTCTTCCTGATAATGGTATTCGTAGCTGTATTTGTAATCGGAGTAATCGGCGCTAATGTCAGCTTTCATGCCATTAACGATTACGCCGAGAATATCTGATTTGAGTAATTCCAATTGACTCTTGGAACGGCGCAGGGTGCCGCGTGAAATTTTACCTTGATAATAAACCAGTAAAGTCGTATCGACTTTGGCTCCCATGACAGTGGCATCGGTCGCCTGGATGACCGGGGCGGAGTCGAAAATCACCAGGTCATAGCGCTCTTTTAATTCGGCTATCAGGTTATCCATCAGCTTGGATGCAACGATTTCCGAAGGATTGCGCTCGATTTTCCCGCAGGTCAGGATGTTAAGGTACTCAATACCGGCAATTCCACTCGCGGTGAGGGTGTCATTCGCCATAGTACCCATCATCAAATCCGACATGGTGCGGATTACATTGTCAATCGGTTCTTTGCGTAGAATGATATCGGTTAGGCCGGGTTCGCGATCAATTCCAAAGAGTTTGGCGACGCGCGGTTTACGCAGGTCGGCTTCGACGAGTAGAGTGTTGATGCCAATCTGGGCCATCGAAAGTGCCAGATTGACGGCGATCGTGGTTTTACCCTCGCTGGCTACCGATGAGGTAATCATCAGGGTTTTATAACCTTTGTCGAGTAAGGCGAAATGGACATTGGTTCGTAGCGCCCGGAAGCTTTCGGCCATAGTCGATTTTGGATTATAATGGGAGACAAGTCGGGCTTGCATCTCGAGGATTTCATCCGGAATGGGGGTTTCGGCTTTTTCCGTCAGTTGAGCTTTCAAAGCCTGAATATCGACAAAGGGCACGATCCCCATTACAGTCGTATCGAGGGTCTTTTCAATATCATCAATAGTACTAAAAGTCGTATCGAGGGTTTCAGCCACGAAAGCCAGGACGATCCCAAGAATTAAACCGATAATCGTACCGATCGCGGTGGTCGGGCCGATCATGGTTGGATTGATCGGTGCGGTTGGTACGAACGCCGGTCGGATAATAAAAACTTCC
>JALOAB010000218.1 GCA_023229045.1 Fidelibacterota bacterium | reverse complement strand
CTGAATTACGTGCCGACGCACAAGCACACTTTACAATCCAAATCTTATGAGAATATTTTCGTGATTGGCGACGCCACCGATCTGCCCAGTTCGAAAGCCGGCGCCGTAGCCCATTTTCAGGCCGATGTTCTGACCGAAAATATAGTGAAGTATGTCGCCGGGAAACCATTGGAAGAGGGATTTGACGGTCATTCCAACTGCTTCATTGAATCGGGATTCGGTAAAGCGTTCCTGATCGATTTTAATTACGATACCGAGCCGGTCGAAGGGCGCTTCCCGTTCCCGGTCGTCGGACCCTTGGCATTATTAAAAGAGACGCGTGTCAACCACTGGGGCAAATTGGCCTTTCGGTACATTTACTGGAATATTTTACTGCGGGGTTTACCGATTCCCGGCATTCCGACCCGCATGAGCGAATCAGGCAAACAATTATCTAAACAATAAAGGAGAATAGCATGGCAACAAAAATACTAGCTGGTGTGAATGTGGATGTCAATGAAGAAGGTTATTTGAATGACAATTCACAATGGAATAAGGAAATTGCGGCGGCAATTGCCAAAGAAGAAGGCATTGCTGAATTGACGGCTGAACACTGGAAGGTTATTGAATTTTTACAGACCGATTATAAAGAGAAAGGCGCCTTACCGACGATCCGCCGGATCAATGTGGCTTGCGTTCCGACCAAGGAATTTTATACTCTGTTTCCGGGCGGGCCGTTGAAGAAAGCCGCGAAAATAGCCGGCTTGCCGAAACCAGCTTCCTGCGTGTAAAATATTTCTCGCAAAGACACTAAAAAGCAGAAGCTTAAAGAAATTATTTTAAAGTAATAAAGGAGTATGGATTATGTCGGAAAATCCCGCGAAAATCAAGAAAGTCTCGATCATCATCTCCAAGGGTTCGCTGGATGGAATTTATCCCGGACTGATCATGGCCAACGGCGCCCGCATGGAAGGCATTGAGGTTAATCTGTTTTTCACCTTTTTTGGTTTATACGGAATCCTGAAAAAGTATAACAAAGGCATCAAGATCGCCACGGTCGGCAATCCGACTATGCGCGTACCCGATGCCAAAGGCTTGCCTTTGCCAACCCTGGTCGGACTGATTCCCGGCATGTCGGCGTTTGCGACCTGGATGATGAAACGCGAGATAGAGAAACTCGATATTCCACCGATCCCGGAAATGCTCGAGATGATCCACGACGCCGGTGGACGGATATTCGCTTGCAAAGCGACGGTTGACATGTTTCATCTGACAAAAGAGGATTTTAGTCCGCAGGTCGAAAAGGTCCTGACAGTTGGCGAATTTTATGAAATTTCGGCCGGCGCCCAGATCATTTTCACATGATATAAACCACCAAGACGCTATGGCGCCAAGAATTCAATGAAAATATTATTTAGTGTTCTGTTGTCTTAGTGGTAAAAATTTAATTCTTTCAGACAAAGGCAAAATTGTTGAAATTAGCTTGTGTTGATTAAGCTGAAGAAGGGATTAAATCTGCCGATCAGCGGTGAGCCGCAACAGGTTATTTCCGCCGGTCGGAAGGTTACAAAAGTGGCGCTTCTCGGGCCGGATTACATCGGGATGAAGCCCCAATTTGCGGTGGCAGTCGGCGACCGGGTCAAACTCGGGCAAACCCTTTTTACCGATAAAATATATCCGCAAATATGCTTTACGGCGCCAGGCGCCGGACAGGTTATAGCCATCAATCGCGGCGCCAAACGCGCTTTTCTTTCCCTGGTAATCAAACTGGACGGTGACGATGCAATAGAGTTTAAATCATCTTCAGAAAACCAGATTGGTTCATTGACACGGGATGAGATCGTCGCGCGCTTGCTCGAATCCGGCTTGTGGCCGGTTTTCAAAACCAAACCCTTTAATAGATTAGCCGATCCGGAAAGTCAACCGCATTCGATTTTCGTTACAGCGATGGATACCAATCCGCTGGCGCCGGACATTGCCGTCGTTTTGCGCGACCGCGGTGAGGATTTTCAACGAGGCTTAAGAATTATACAGAAACTAACGACCGGAAAAACTTACGTCTGTCAAGCACCCGGCGCGGCGATTCCGGCGCCGGATCTGAAAAATGTTGAAGTTGTGGAATTCGCCGGACCGCATCCCGCCGGATTAGCTGGAACGCATATTCACTTCCTCGATCCGGTTTCGTTGCATAAAACCGTCTGGAGCATTGCCGCCCAAGACGTTGCGGCGATCGGAAAATTTTTTATAACCGGCAAATTACCGACGGAACGCATCATTTCTCTGGCTGGTTCAGCCGTGAAAGAGCCGCGCCTGATCACGACCCGCACCGGCGCCAGTTTGAGCGAACTAACGGACAGCGAGCTGGATGGCGAACAGATCCGCATTATTTCCGGCTCGGTCTTTAGCGGTCATACAGCCGCCGACGAGCTCAGTTTCCTCGGGCGATTTCACCAGCAAGTGACCGTCATTCCCGAAGGCAACCGCCGCCGGCTATTCGGTTGGCTGAGTCCGGGCGCGCGCCTGTTTTCGGTGAAAAATGTCGCCCTGTCGGCTTTTTTACCAAAGCGTAATTTAGTTTTCGATACAGATACACACGGCAGTGACCGCGCGATCGTGCCGATCGGCAGTTACGAGAAAATCATGCCGTTGGATATTTTGCCGACTTATCTCCTGCGGGCGCTGGCTGTTGAGGATATCGAAGAGGCCGAAAAACTCGGCTGTTTGGAATTAATTGAGGAAGATTTGGCGCTCTGTACGTTTGTCTGTCCGTCAAAAATCGATCACGGTCAGAATCTGCGCCGCGTATTGAATTTAATCGAGAAAGAAGGATAGTGGGCGGATTCAGAAAATTACTCGATAAAGCCGGTCGACCATTTCATCCCGGCGGGCAACTGGCCGGTTTGTTTTACCTTTTCGAAGCGATCGATACGTTTTTTTATACTCCGGGAAAAATTACCAGGGGCGCAGTGCACGTGCGCGATTTCATGGATTTAAAGCGCATGATGATTACGGTTTTTGTGGCGCTGATGCCGGCGGTTTTCATGGCATTTTACAATACCGGTCTGCAGGCTAATCTGGTACTGCAATCGCTGGGTAACGCCGCCAACTTCACCTGGCAACAACGCCTTATGCTGGCGCTGGGATTAAATTTCGATCCGCACAGCTTCTGGTCGAATTTTATTCACGGCGGGCTCTATTTCATTCCGGTTTATATCGTCACTCTGGCGGCGGGCGGTTTCTGGGAAGTATTATTCGCGATAATTCGCAAACACGAGGTTGCCGAGGGATTTTTCGTCACCAGCCTGCTTTTCCCGCTGATCCTACCGCCGACCATTCCATATTGGCAGGTAGCGCTGGGAATTTCCTTTGGAGTGGTAATCGGCAAGGAGGTTTTCGGCGGAGTCGGCTTCAATATTTTCAATCCGGCGCTGGTGGCGCGCGCTTTTCTGTTTTTCGCCTATCCGGCGCAGATTTCCGGTGAAAAAGTCTGGTTAGCGGTGGACGGCATCAGTCAGGCGACTCCGCTGGCGCAATTGGCGGAGCCGGTGACCACGACTGTGGCAAACTGGAGCCAGGCATTTCTGGGCTTTATTCCGGGTTCGATGGGTGAAACCTCAACTTTAGCCTGCCTGATCGGCGCGCTTATTTTACTGGTTAGCGGCGTGGGCAGTTGGCGCATCATGCTGAGCATTTTAATCGGGATGGCGACGCTTTCTATGACTTTTAATTTAATCGGTAGCGCTACCAATCCGATGTTTGCGGTGACGCCGGTCTGGCATCTGGTGTTGGGTGGCTTTGCTTTCGGGACGGTTTTCATGGCGACCGATCCGGTCTCGGGCGCGATTACGACGCCGGGACAGTGGCTTTACGGTTTGCTGATCGGTTTTTTAGTTGTTATGATCCGGGTGCTGAATCCGGCTTTTCCGGAAGGTATGATGCTGGCGATCCTTTTCGCCAATATGTTTGCGCCGCTGATAGACCGTATTTTTATCAATATCCATATCAAAAGGAGAATGGCGCGCAATGCCGTCTGAGAGTCCGCGGAAAACGTTCCTGGTGGCGCTGGGCGTCTGCTTAGTTTGTTCGGTGCTGGTTTCGACGGCGGTGGTCGGTCTGCGTCAGCGCCAGCAAGCCAACCGGGAATTGG
>JALOAB010000013.1 GCA_023229045.1 Fidelibacterota bacterium | reverse complement strand
GTTTTCCTGGCTTTGAGGTTTTACAATACTCTGACCGCTCCGCGGTGGTTACCGCGGTGTGCCCCTACAAATATCAAATAATCTTTGCTCCGGAGGAGAGCCTTCGGCTCGTTCCTTGGCGTCTTTGCGAGAAAAGTATAGAGTTAGGGTTACGCCGCAGGAGCAGCGTAAACAGAAAACAGTAGAGGCACAGTATTCTGTGCCCCTACAATTAGCGTTTTATTCGTCCCGATAGATCGGGATTCGCGGTTTACTTAACGAAGACCACTTTCTGCATGGATGTACGATTGCCGGACTGCATGCGGACAAAATATATTCCCGCGCTGAGATTCACCGGTTGCCAGTTGTATGAATAAGTGCCTTTAAGACTATAAGTGCTCATAAGTACTTTCACTAATTCGCCGCGCAGGTTATAGACTTTCAGCGACATATTACCATCTTCCGTTATGCCGTAAGGAATTGTCAGTGATGGATTGAACGGATTCGGATAGGCCGGTTTCAATCCGAAAACCAGCGGAATCTGCGCATCCTCATCCTCAACCTCGACCTCGACCTCGACCTCTTCATGATACGTCACCGATCCGCTGTAATCCACATCACCCAGACGATAGAGATACGTTGCGCCCGGCACGACCGCCGCGTCGGTGTAGGCGTATTCGTGCGCCTCCGAGGTGCTGCCATGTCCGGCCAGAGCATCGCTTGTAGTATAACTCGCAATCTCTTCCCAATCGGTAACTCGCCCGCCTGACCGAGTCATTCGGGCAGGCAACTCGTAACTCGTCCCATCAGGGACTCCTTCCGGAGCAACTCGCAACTGCCTCTGGACAATAAAACCGAGGTTCTCCGTCTCGGACTCAGTCGTCCAGGAAAGTGCAACTGCGCCGCTCTGCGCAACAGCCGCGAAGTCAGTCAGTTCGACCGGCAGAGACTGATCGGTGCCATTGCTGTTAGGAGCTCCCCAGGTTGCCGGAAGTGTAGATTCACTCCAGGTGAAATCTGAATACTTAGTACCATTGCCTATGAGTTGAAGCGTTTCACCAACAGGATCAGTCCCACCTTGGCTAACTCCTATATCCGTTGAAATAATTCCACTAGCGGGTCCGTCTGTTGCAGTGAATGTGCCTTCATAACTCAAAAATTGGATAATATTACCTTGATAAGATAATGCTAGTCCATCAGGAGCACCATTTTGTAAACCATTTGCTGGGAGGAGTTTATAGTATATGGTAAAGTTTTCAATAGTACTACCAGTTATAAATCCATCTAACGTGTGAGTGCCGTATTCGGCACTGTCAGAACCATTATATAAAGTAATTGTAAAATCGGATAAAGTATTAATACCGGCATTTTCAATAACGACTTCAAAACCTTCATTTAGATCTCCGCCATCGTTGTCATAATGTATTTCATTGATCCAGGCATTAGGGAGAACAATACCGCTACAGGAGACCATTTTACTGGTAGCGCCGGCACTTTGTACGATTACGTCTTCATTATAAATTCCAGCCTCGAGTCCGGATTTAAGTCTGACATAAATCGGTGTTTCGGAGACAATTCCCCCGGTTTGAGCCAAAGTAACTGGATTCATTGCTGAGAATGAATAGCCGGTTTCCGTAGATATTTCATAGTTAGTTGGCGGAGAAACTGAAATGTTTGCCGTTAAATTAGAACCACTAACAGTAAAAGATTTATCAGCCGAAGGACCTGAATATTTAACATAGGAAAAGCCTGATAAAGTGATAGGACTGACGACTATTGTCGGTTCACCGGCTGGTACGACAGTAACATTTACATTATCAAACAATGCCGTTTGATCAGCCGCTGTTGATCCCTGCCAATATCCTCCCATGTATTCTAATGGTGTATTGGTATAAGTATCGTCAATTGCCATTCCCTGAGATACTAATGAACCACTTTGAGGATCAGTAAAAGATGAACCATCATTTCTTAAGAATAGTTCCCAGCGGTCAGTTGCAGGATCATAGGTTACTCTTACGCTAATGTATTCGTTTCCAAAATCAGATAATCCCTCAGTATTTGAAGTGATAATAGTAGATAAAGTGGATAATCCACCGGTATATTTTACCAACCTTAACGGATCGCTATCTCCAGATTGACCCAGGGCAATAGCGTACCCGTTTCCTAAACTATTAGCTGTTACGGAAGAACCAGACAATATAAATGCTACTCCGTAATTTTTCGAGCCAAATCCAGCTGGATCGGTTCTAGGTTGTCTCAAATTGAAATACCACGTGATCAAGTCTGGATTTGAACTCAATACTTTATTGTATGGTGAAGAAAAATCAGAAGTTATTGTATATGCAAAGACCCAACCATTTACATTTGTACTAGTATCGGCATCGTTTGTTAATTCAAGAATACCGTTTGTGTTTCTCCTGGCGCCCCAGTCATCACCTGAGCGATTCACGTACCAGGTACTGCTTCCGATTTGTCCTGATGTGGTCCAGGTCATATCCTGATTTGTACTAAAATCATCGGTAAATACCGACGTCTGCCCCACTACTTTACACATTCCACCCAAGCCGAACGTAAATAACACAGCGAATAACTGCCAACGTTTCATAACCCCTCCTGAATTAAGAATTGTTGTTATGTATAAAATTAATTAGTGATTTCCCGTCTGCAATATCCAACTTACTGAATACCGTTTCATCCTTAAATCACTAATATCAAAAACCTCTTGTATTATGCATATTTTTTGAAATAATGTCAAGTGTTTTTTAACGTAAACAGTCCTGCTGTCGCGTAGAACTCGTAAATCGTGATGAATACCTGAAGAAGTGACGAATTCCGTTTATTTACGGCGTAGCAGTTAAAGTATTGTAATCGGACAAGTAATGGTAATTCTTTCCCGGGAGGGGATAAAGAGAATTATCTCCGCGCTCTCAGCGTGCTCCGCGGTTTACTTCACGAAGACCACTTTCTGCAAGGAGGTATGATTGCCGGATTGCATGCGGATAAGATATATTCCAGCGCTCAGATTCTGTGGTTGCCAGTTGTAAGAGTAAGCGCCTTTAAGAGCATAAGTGCTTAAAAGTACTTTAACCAATTCACCGCGCAGGTTATAGACTTTCAGCGACATCTGACCATTTTCGGCTAAGCCGTAAGGAATCGTCACTGATGGATTGAACGGATTCGGATAAGCCGGTTTTAATCCGAAAACTAAAGGAATTTTCTCATCCTCAACCTCAACCTTGACCTCAACCTCTTCATGCCACGTCACTGCGCCGCTGTAGTCCACATCACCGAGCCGGTAGAGATACGTCGCACCCGGCACGACCGCCGCATCGATATAGGCATACTCGTGCGCTTCGGAAGTGCTGCCATGTCCGGCCAGAGCATTATTACTGACATAGCTCGCAATCTCTTCCCAGCCATTATCAACTCGTAACTCGTAACTCGCAACTCGCAACTCGTAACTCGTCCCATCAGGGACTCCTTCCGGAGCAACTCGCAACTCGTAACTCGTCCCATCAGGGACTCCTTCCGGAGCAACTCGAAACTCGCAACTCGCAACTCGCAAACTAAAAACTGGTAAAAGTTTTTCTTAAATCGTTTGGCAAATTGCCGGTTAATGATTAAAATTTTCGACAGTTTATGGAAAAGAAAGAAACGATATATTTGATAGATGGATCAGCCCTGGCATATCGTTCTTACTTCGGGACGATTCGTAACCGCCTGGCGACCTCAAAAGGCCAGCCAACTGGCGCGGTGTATGCCTTTGTCAATTCTCTGAAGCGGATTATCGAAGAGGTCAAACCCGATTACATCGGCATGGTTTTCGACGCCCCGGAGAAGACCTTTCGGCATGCAATCTACGCCGATTATAAAGCCACCCGCGAGGCAATGCCGGAAGACCTCGTCGAACAATGGCCGGTTATGACCGAAATCGTCAAGGCTATGAACATTCCCGTGATCACTTTGCCGGGTTATGAAGCCGATGATGTGATCGGCACTCTCGCCAAAACGGCTAAGGCTCAGGGGCTGGTCGTTTACATGGTCACCGGCGATAAAGATTTTATGCAATTGATCGATGACGATATTTACGTCTATAAACCGGCTTCGGGACAAAAGGAAGTCGAAATTATAGATAGCGAAGCTGTAGTCGCAAGATGGGGCGTCCGCCCTGAACAAATTGCCGATTATCTCGGGCTGGTTGGCGATTCTTCGGATAATATTCCCGGCATAAAAGGGATCGGTCCGGCCAAAGCCGAGCCTCTGCTTGCTAAATGGGACACGTTGGAAAAGGTAATCGAACAGGCGGATGCGACCGGCAATCCACGTTTAGCGGAAATGCTGAGAAGCGGAGCCGAGAGCGCGCGGCTGTCCAAAAGGCTGGCGACTATCAAGACCGACGTTCCGGTTGAAATCAACATCGAGCAATTGAAAATTCAACCGGTCAATCGCGCCGAACTGGAACGTCTTTTCCGCGAACTTGAGTTTTTTTCAATGATTGAACCGGAAGAGGAGAAGAGCGTCAAACCGAAGAAACATTATTCAGCTATTCAAAAATCTACCGAAGTTCACGAACTGGTTAAGAAATTGCGTAATATGGAATTATTATCGGTGGACCTGGAGACGACTGCGATGGATCCGATGACAGCTGAAATCGTCGGAGTAGCGCTCAGCTGGAAAGCGGATTCCGGCGTTTACATCCCGATATTGTACCCATCAATGCCTAATCAGCTCTTTAGTCAGGCAGGAAATTCGGAATTTCTCGGCATTTTAAAACCGATTCTGGAAGACGAAAAAATCGCTAAATGTGGTCAGAATCTGAAATACGATATGCTGATTTTGCGGCGCTACGGGATCGAACTGCGTGGTTGGATTTTCGATACGATGGTAGCGGCTTTCCTGATTCAACCGGACGCGCGCAGTTATAAACTTGACAAATTGAGTCAGTATTATCTGAAATATAAGATGCAACCGATCGAGGAACTGATCGGCGCCGGGAAAAAACAGATTACCATGGATCAGGTTAACATCGACAAAATAACATTTTATGCCGCCGAAGACGCCGATATTGCGTTACAATTGAAACCGCTTTTTGAAGAAAAATTAAAGAGCGACGAAATCTGGCAGGTTTTCGGGGAAATCGAGATGCCGCTGGTGCCGGTTCTGATGCAAATGGAGCAGAACGGCGTATTTCTGGATGTCGCCATTTTAAAGCAGATGTCGCGCGCGCTCGAGGTGCAAATCGACGCCAGTATCAGGCAAATCTACAGTATGGCTGGAATTGAATTCAATATCAATTCGCCCAAGCAGTTGGGTGAAATTTTATTCGAGAAATTGAACCTGCCGAAAATCCGGAGTATGTCGACCGACGTCAATGTCCTGGAAAAATTGAAACACAAACACCCGTTGCCATCGGCGGTTCTCGAGTATCGTGGATTGGTGAAATTAAAGAATACTTATCTCGACGCTTTGCCTGTGCTCGTTAATCCGAAAACCGGTCGGGTACACAGTTCATTCAATCAAACCGTCGCCGCCACCGGGCGCCTTAGCAGTAGCGACCCGAATTTCCAGAATATCCCGATTCGGACCGACAGCGGTCGCGAAATACGACGAGCATTTATTCCGCAACAATCCGATTGGAAAATCGTATCGGCTGATTATTCGCAGATCGAATTGCGGATTATGGCGCATCTGTCGCACGATGCCGAATTGAGGCGCGCGTTCAGCGAAGGGGTGGATGTCCACGCCCGCACCGCCGCCCTGGTTTACGGAGTGCCGGAAAAAGACGTTTTACCGGAAATGCGGCGCGTGGCGAAAGTCGTCAATTTTGGAATAATGTACGGCGCCGGGCCATTCCGGATGTCGGAAGAACTTGGTATTCCACGCCGCGAAGCCAGCCAGCTGATCGAGCAATATTTTCGCACTTATCCCGGTATCAATGATTATATCGTCAATACGATCGCTGATGCCAGGCGCGATACCTATGTCAAGACTTTAGCCGGGCGGAGACGCTACGTGCCGGATATTAACAGCGAGAATAAAAATATCCGGGAAGCCGCCGAGCGGGTGGCGATTAATATGCCAATCCAGGGCACCGCCGCCGATATGATCAAGATTGCCATGATCCGGATTCAGCGGCGCTTAATCGAAGAAAAATTCAAATCTATGATGATTTTACAAATACATGATGAATTGTTATTTGAGGTTCATCCCGACGAAGTGGAACGCCTGAAGGACCTGGTCGCCACCGAAATGGAAAACGCCCTGACTTTGGATGTTCCGGTAAAAGTCGATATTGGAATTGGAAATTCATGGTATGAGGCGCATTAGTGGAAGCATCGATCACTCTTCGAAATGTTAGTAAATCCTATCGGAAAAAATATGTTCTGGCAAATCTGACACTCGGTATCGAGAAAAATACGTCATTTGCGATTATCGGACGCAACGGCGCCGGAAAATCTATGCTTCTGCGGGTAATGGCGACTGCCTTGACACCGGATGCCGGTGAATTATTCATTAACGGACAGGATATTGCCAGGACTCCCAAACTAACGAGAAATTGTATTGGTTTCCTGCCTGATCATGATATCCACGACTGCTGGCTTACCGGTCGCGAAAACTTGATCGCACGAGCTGATTTGCTGGGAATTTCTGCCGGGCGTTTTACGGAAATCACTGAGGCGCTGGTCAATGATTTTAGGCTAAAAGAGATTCTGGATGACTATCCCCTGACCTATTCGCGTGGAGCCAAACGCTGTCTCGATCTGGTTATGGTTTTAATGGGCGATCCGGAAATAATAATTATGGACGAGCCGATTATCGGGCTGGATCATCCAAGTCGGTTAGCGCTTTTCAGTTATCTGAAATCGGTCAAAGAACAGAAGACGATTATTGTGGCTTCCAATGAATTTACCGAGATTCAAACCCTGGCCGATCGCTGGATCGTTCTCGATTACGGAAAAATCAGATTCGACGGTACACTCGAAAAAATGTTGACCAGAATTGATATGCCTTTCACCGCTGAAATTATCCTGCGTAATAAGAATGCGGCGCTTCAGAAAAAAATCAAAGACTCGGGACGTTTTATTAGTGTTCGCGCTCTGGATTTAACGATTCAGGTTACTTTTGATAAACTAAGGGATTTTTACGATGTTCTGGCGGAAATACCTGAAGAAACTTTAGCCGGTATACGCATTCAGGCGCTCAGCGTCGAAGAATTCCTTAGCCGTCTTTTATCAGATGAGGAGTAAAATTTATGTCTCTTAGCAACCTTATGATAAAAAACGAATTCAGGTTTAACTCCGGGAAAATTGTCCTGGGAATAATTTTTAATATCATCGGGACTGGCTTAATGTATCTGGTCTTTGTATACAGTCTGAATAAAATCCTGCCACGAATAGATTATATCAACCTGGACAAATTCATGTTTTCTTCTATTATTGGGTGGTTGAATGCCATGCTGGCGGTAGGATTGACCAGTAATTACGTTTTCCGCTATTTTAAAGATAGTCGCGGCGATTATCAGCGTTTGGCTGGGACGCCTATTTCGCGCGTTTATATTGGATTTTTAGCGCGTTCGCTGGTTGTTCTAATCATTCACCTGATCGTATCGTCATTGGTTTTGGCGGCATTGGCGCGATATTTTCAGGGATTCGAGCAACTACTTATTTTTTGGGCTTATGCCTTATTGGCGCTTATCTTTTTTATTCAGGTTGGTATAGTGATTGGAATGGGCCGCGATCAGCGCACTCAGTTTTATTGGATTTTTCTCATAATCCTGCCGCTTTTCCTGATGTCCGGGATGATAATTCCAACTCATTATTACGAGGGATACCTGCGCCATATTTTGATGGCGTTTCCGTCGACGGTATTGATTGAAGGCGGTCGCAGTATTCTGCTGAAACAGCCTTTTAACATCCTGAATATTTTATATCTGCTGGGGCTGAATATATTTCTGTTTATCGGCGCTCTTTACTTTTTCAAAAGGAAATTACAAAGATGAAGGCTTACCTGGCCGGAGCCATCGAACACGCGCCGGATCGTGGGGAAGCCTGGCGGACTGAAATGGCGGAATTCATCAAGCGTGAATTCGGTCACACCTGCTATAATCCGCTGGTTGAGGAAGCTAATTATCTGACGCCGGAAGAGTTGGGCAGTTTTCGGCAATATAAAACTACTGAGCCGGAACGTTTTCGCCGGATCGTCAGGAAATTGATCCGCGGCGATTTGCATTCTCTGGCAACCGAGATCGATTATGTCATTTGCAATTGGGATAAATACGCGGTAATGGGCGGCGGGACTTACGGCGAGGTCACCTATGCTTTTTCACGCAATATTCCGATTTACATGGTAACCGAATATACATTATCCGAAATCAGCGGCTGGATTCTGGGCTGTACCAGCGAGATATTTCATTCCTTCGCAGACCTTCAGAAGTTTTTACGCGAAAAATTTGGCAATTGAGTAAACGGCAGAAATTCAACATTTAATAAAGGAAAATGGACCTACAAAATGCATTATCCCCAAAATATCACAGTAGCTGAAATAGATCTGACCAACCTGAGATATAATTATCACAATATCAAAAAAAAAGTGGCTCCGGCGGAAGTCATGGCGGTCGTCAAAGCCAATGCCTATGGTCACGGCGCCGTGCCGATAGCGCATGCCCTCCAGCAGGAAGGCGTCAAATACTTTGCCGTCGCGCGGCTCTGCGAAGCGATGGAACTGGTGCAAGCCGGAATCACCGGAAAAATCCTGATCTTCGGCACGCTTTACAATGAGGAAATTTCCTGCGCAATTGCTCAAAACATCCGGGTCACGGTTACCCGCGAGGAGGATTTCGCAACCATCGATCGTCTGGCGACTTATCTGCAGAAAACCGCCAGCGTGCATGTCAAAGTCGATACCGGAATGGGACGCGTCGGACTGCCCTGCGAGCGGGCTTTTGAACTCATCAAAGCCGCGTTAAAATTGAAAAACATCCATATCGAAGGTATTTGTACCCATTTCGCGACTGCCGATAGCCGCGACAAAACCTACACCCACGAACAATTAGGGCGCTTTAAAACTGTCATTGAACAATTGCGTAAGGCGGGCATCACGGAGCCCTTGATTCATGCCGCCAACAGCGGCGCGGTGCTGGATTTGCCGGAGACTTATTTTGACCTTGTCCGACCCGGTATCACCCTTTACGGCAATTATCCGTCAACCGATACCAGTGAATCGATTGCGCTGAGGCAGGTGATGAGTTTAAAAACAAAGGTTGCCCAGATTCGGGAGGTGCCGGCAGGAGCCAGTATCAGCTATGGACGTTATTATATTACAAAAAAAGCAACCCGGATTGCGGTGCTGAATATTGGTTACGCTGACGGCTTGCCACGGGCTTTTACTAATAAAGGGCAGGTCATGATCGAAGGTCAGCTCTACCCGATGGTTGGAGCCGTCACGATGGACCAGCTGATGGTCGAGGTTGGCGAAGCCGATGTCAAATCCGGCGACGATGTATTGATCTGGGGCAATTCACCGGGCGGTACAATTCAAGCCACCCGGATTGCGGCCAAGGCTGGCGTGCTAATTTATGAACTTTGCTGTGCGGTGGCGCCTCGCATTCCACGCATTTATATCGATAATTAAAATCCGTTTAAGCGAGAATTTTAAGCAGTTCCGGGAAACAGTCGATCATATATTCTGGTTGATAACGGCTCAGAACTTCTGAGTTCCTATAACCATATTTAACAGCGACAACCGGTACACCGCCGGCATGCCCAGCCAGAATATCATTTTCACTGTCGCCCACCAATAAAATTTCGGAAGATCGCAAGTTTAACTGTTGCCTGACATAAACAATCTGTCCGGGATCGGGTTTGCGGAACGGAAGCGAGTCGCCGCCGATGATAAACCGAAAGTAATTCGACACTCCCAGTTTCCCGAGAATATTGACACAGAACCGGTGCGATTTATTGGAGATGACCGCCAATTCGTATCCCTGTAATTTATCCAAGGTTTCCTGCACGCCGGGGTAAAGATGCGTGCGATCCGCTAAATGATTGGCGTAAGTTTCTTTATAATTAGCCATTACGTTCGATAGTAATTGTGCATCGATCGGCTCGTCGATGGTGTTAGCGATCGCGCGCCGGAGCAGGTCTTCGATGCCGTCGCCGAGATAAGCTTTGCACTGATCGTAACTAATCGCCTTCAGATTATAATTAGCCAGTGCGAAATTTATAGCGTACAGAATATCCTCGGCGGAATCGACCAACGTGCCATCCAGATCGAAGAGAATAGATTTGATCATTGATTTTCGCATCGCGGCGCAAATATAAATAAAGTATGGGCAATTCGACAAACTAATCGATTTAACGGATTCGCAGTCGAAAATCATTTGCTATAGAAGTATTCAGGCAATTATTTGTAGGAAAAACGGCTAATGATTAAGTTTAGCACTGATTTTTTACATCAAGGAGATTAATGAAGCCTATCCAATCTTTCACCGTCACGCCGATTCTTCCTAAGAAACTGGAGGTTCTCCGTGATCTGGCATATAACCTGTGGTGGACCTGGAACGCAGACGCCCGCGATCTGTTTAGCCGACTCGATATGGATCTGTGGGAAGAAACCCGTCACAATCCGGTTGCATTATTAAATCGAATCGAACAGGATGTTCTGGAAGCCCGCGCTCAGGACGACAGTTATATTTATCAACTGCATCAGGTTTATGATAAATTTACCCGATCGATGAAATCCCAGACCTGGTTTGAAAAAAACAAGAAGTATGATTCAAACCTGAATATTGCTTATTTTTCAATGGAATACGGCATTACCGAATGTCTGGCAGTCTATTCGGGTGGTCTTGGAATCTTAGCCGGTGATCACCTGAAGTCAGCCTCGGAACTCGGGATTCCGCTATTTGCCGTTGGATTGTCGTATCAATATGGATACTTTCAACAGGTATTCAACGTCGATGATTACCAGGAAGAGGAGTATCCGGTTAATGATTTTTATAATTCACCGCTGACCCTGATTAAAAATGATAAAGGGAAGCAATTATTGGTCAAGCTTCCGTTCCCCGGGCGCACGGTCAACGTCCGGATCTGGAAGGCGCAGGTCGGTAGGATTCCACTCTACCTGCTCGATACCAATATTGCCGAAAACTCGGAGGCTGATAAGAATATAACCGCCGAATTATATGGCGGCGATGCCGAAACCAGAATCCAGCAGGAGATCATCCTGGGAATGGGCGGCTTTCAGGCTTTGAAATTACTCAATACACCACCATTTATTTGCCATTTGAATGAAGGACACTCGGCGTTCTCGGGTCTGGAACGGATCCGCAGTGTCGTCAAGAATAGCGGTTTGACATTCTACGAAGCTCTTGAGATTATCAAATCTACTTCGGTCTTCACGACTCATACACCGGTTCAAGCCGGAATTGATTTATTCGATCCGGATTTGATCCGGCGCTACTTTGATCAATATTGTCAGGATGTCGGTATTGATATGGATGAATTGCTGGCTCTCGGTCGTAACGATCCGGACAACAATGCCGAGCATTTTTCGATGGCAATTCTGGCCATTAATCTGAGCAGTAAAATCAACGCCGTCAGCAAACTGCACAGTCAGGTAGCCCAGGAAATGTGGAAATCCCTGTGGCCGGATGTTCTGACTCAGGAAATTCCAATCGACTCGGTTACGAATGGCACTCATCATTCCTCGTGGGTTTCTCAAGAACTGTCGGAATTATACGACCGCTACCTCGGGCCGGACTGGCATCGCGAACCAAATAATGCCACAATTTGGAATAAAGTCGATAAAATACCGGATGGCGAACTATGGCGCACCCATGAACGTCGCCGGGAACGCCTGGTCGCTTACGCGCGCCGGGAATTAAGTCGTCAGTATGTTGCTCTTGGCAAACCGCAACACATGATTTCACGCGTAAAAAGTATCCTGAGCACCGATGCTCTGACGATCGGTTTCGCACGGCGATTTGCTTCCTACAAACGCGCCTATCTGATTTTCAGCGATCCCGAACGATTGGCAAAAATATTAACTAATAAAAAATATCCGGTTCAGATTATTGTCGCCGGAAAAGCCCATCCGCACGATGAAGAAGGCAAACAGGTTATTCGCCGGATTTTGAGACTATCACATGAAGAACCCTTTTATCAGCGTGTTACCTTTCTGGAAAATTATGATATGAATATCGCCCGTTATATGGTACAGGGTTGTGACTTGTGGCTGAATAATCCGCGCCGCGGGTTGGAAGCCTGTGGCACCAGCGGAATGAAAGCCGTCGCGAATGGGGGGTTGCATTTCAGTACAATTGATGGCTGGTGGGATGAAATCTATCGCCCGGGCATTGGCTGGGCAATCGGCACCCGCGACACCTATGACGATGAAGATTACTGGGATCATCAGGAAGCTAATATTATCTACAAAGTTTTAGAAAATGAAATCATCCCGGCCTTTTTCGATCGCGATAGTGATGATCTGCCGCGCAATTGGATTGCGATGATGAAAGCTTCCTTGAAAGCTATCTGTCCGCAATATAACTCGAACCGCATGTTAAGCGAGTACACTGATCGGATTTACTATCCCGCCGCGGTCAGAGCTGATATGTTGCTGAAAGACGATTATGCTATCGCTAAAGAGCTGGCGCACTGGAAAGAAAAAATGCGCGACAACTGGGATTCGGTTCGTTTTCTTAAGGTTTCAGCCGGTCCTGTCGAAGATTTATCGGTAAATAGTCAACTCAAAATTCAGGCTGAGATATATTTGGATGGTTTGCAGGTCGAAGATGTCGATGTGCAGGTTTACTACGGTCGGGTCAATGCCGACGGTTCGATTATGGACGGTCGATTCGCTTCCATGAAATTCGAAAAAAGTATCGATTCCAAAAAAAATATCTACGTCGGCGAAATCAATCATTGGGAAAGCGGATTAAATGGATATACGATCCGGATCATACCCAAACATTCGGCGATGGCGCATCCTTTTGAAGATGGATTAATTCATTGGTTTGATGAATAATTGGATATAAATTCCGGTCGAATGGGCATTAATTGCTATAAAATACCAGATAATCGTTAATGGATTTACTTATAAGTGATGTTACCAAACAACGGTTAGGGCAAGCCAAGCGGGTAGTTGTTCTAACGGGAGCCGGAATTTCGGCCGCGAGTGGCATTCCGACCTTCCGCGGTGAAAACGGACTCTGGACTAAATTGGCGCCGCAGGAATTGGCTAGTTTTGAAGGCTTTTACCGCAATACTGCCGTTGTCAGTGAATGGTATAAACATCGGCGTGATATTATCGAAGTCTGTCAACCGAATGCCGCCCACACCACACTGGTGGAGCTGGAGAAATTAGTTGCGGAATTTACCTTGATTACCCAGAATATTGACGGACTGCATCAAAGAGCCGGCAGTCAGGATGTGATTGAATTACACGGTACGATTATGCAGAATTACTGTACCCGTTGTAACCGGCAGTATTCTGTGGCTGAATTTGCTCAAATCTATAATCGGTCATCTAATCACGTACCGCGTTGTTTTTGCGGCGGCATTGTCCGTCCGAATGTCGTCTGGTTCGGGGAATCTCTGCCCGTCGCCGCCTATGAACGAGCTTATAAAGCTTCCATGCAGGCTGAAGTGTTTCTGGCGATCGGTACTTCAGCGCAAGTCAGACCTGCGGCTGATTTACCGATGATTGCCAAAGAGCAGGGCGCCTATTTAATTGAAATTAACATCGTTAAAACGGTTTTAACGCCGCACGCCGACCTGTTTCTGGAAGGCGCGGCTGATAAAATTCTGCCCCAGTTTAACCGGGAGTATCAGTCACTACTAGCGAACGTTTGATATCAAATATAGTTTGACAGAGAATAAAAATGAGTATTATTGCTAAAGCCAGGTCTGTCAAAATCCTGTTTATGGTCGGGGTAGTATCCATATTGGGAAGTTGTGCTTACTACAATACCTTTTACAACGCTAACCAGTATTTTCTGCAAGGCGAGAAAGAATTCAACGCCCTGTCCGACGGAAAAATCAGCGTGGCATTAAGGAAGAAATTCGATACGGCTATCGAAAAAGCCAATAAGGTTATCAATCAATATCCGGATAGTCGCTGGCTCGATGATTCCTATTTTATCATTGCGAGGTCATACTATTATAAAGGCGATTACCGAATGGCTCGCCAAGTATTTGAAGAGTTTGCCCATAAATTTTCATCCAGTGAATTATATGACGAGGCAATGGTCTGGTATGGCCGTATTTTATGGAATCTGGATGAGCGCGAACTGGCCTTTTTCCAATGGAAGAAAATCATGAACCGCACGGATGATATGTATCTGCTGGCGGAACTCTATTCATCGATCGGCGGCTTGTATTTTAGTGACCAGGCTTATGATTCAGCCTTATTTTATTATAAAAAAGCTACCGATGTCGGCAAGAGTTACGATATTGCCGCCGAGGCTCAATACCGGGTCGCTGAAATAGACCTGGCGAGGAGCAAACCGAAAGATGCCATCAAAAATCTTAAAAAAATCGACCAGTTTTCACCTTCGTTAGCTTTACGCGATAAGATGCAGGTTCTCCTGACCAGAATTTACCGCGAATCCGGGCAATATGAAGAGGCTATCGAACTAATAAACGAGAAACTGAACGATCAGGCTAATGAAAAAATCTGGGGCGACCTGGAACTGCAATTAGGGCTAATTTATCTGGCGCAAAACGATATTGAATCCGCAATTTCGCGTCTCAAGCAGGTTACGGAAAAATATAAAGGAAAACCGGTTGAGGCCGACGCCAGTTATCAGCTGGCTGAAATATATATGAATAATACTCATGATTATGTACTGGCCGCCGCTGAATATGATAATGTTACCCGAATTGAAGCTAATACCCTGCGGGCTTTTGAATCAAGGATCAGATCATCAGAAATAAAGCGTTTTAATACAATTCGCAACAGATTGGATAACCTGGCTAAGACTATTTCCGAGATCGATTTAAATCCGGTTGTCGCTACCGATTCCCTGCAAACCGAGATTGAGGTGTCTCAGGATCCCGAAGAGTTGAAAAAAGAGCTTGAGAAGAAAGATACGGCTCAAAGGAAATCGATCGATACCCTGGTGGTATTCAAGGAATATTATTCTTCCTTGTATGAGATAGCGGAAATCTATTACTTTAATTTCAACCAACCGGATAGCGCGGTTTATTACTTCGAAAGGGTGGTTCAGGAAATTCCGTTCAATGAGATGCAGGATAAAGCGTTGTATTCTCTCTATAAAATTTTCATGGATCTGAATGATCCGGAGAAAGCCGCTGAATACACGGCGGAACTCAAACAATCGTTTCCCGAATCCCAATATTTAGCCGAAATTGAAAAACGTCAGGTTGTAGCGTCCACGCATGAATTTGAAGCCGATAGTATATTAATTGAAGCCGAAAAACTGGATCAGGTCGATCAGTATCAGGCTTTGATTTTATTCGAAAAATTATGCCGGGATTATCCTGATTGCAATGCGGCCGAGAAAAGCGTTCTGAACCTTGCCTATATTTATCATCATAAACTCTTTGATTTACAAAACTCTTTAACCTGGTATAAATACTACCTCGATACCTATCCTCAGGGTGAATTCTACGCAAAGATAAAAGCCAATTATGATCAGCTCAAGAGCCTGGAAGACGCCCTGGCTCAGGATGATCAGACTGCGGACCAAGAGTCCGAGAAAACAGAAGTACAAGCTGAATCGGAAGCGGTTGAATGAGGTACTTTAAAGACACTACAGTATTGAATAATCAAATGATCTGTACAGATGTCTATCTGCTTGAGTTTGCCTTTCCGGAAATAAGCAATTCGGTCGAACCCGGTCAGTTTATCAATATCTATTTTCCGGGTAAAACACAATTGTTCCCGCGTCCTTTCAGCATTGCCGGTGTTGACGGCGAAAAGATTAAGATTCTATATAAAAAAGTCGGTTGCCTGACTGAAATAATGAGTCAATGGCAATCAGGGCAAAATATTCGCGTTTTAGGGGCTTTGGGAAATCAGTTTGATATTCGCAATCAACAGTCAGTATTAATTGCCGGCGGAATCGGACTGGCGCCGTTGTTATTTCTGAATGCACGCCTTGAAAAATTGAACTATCCGATAATTAATTTCATAGGCGCTCTATCCGGGAATCAACTGCCTTTATTTAATTCAATGTCAGGTAAAACGATCATTGCCACTGACGATGGCTCGCAAGGGTATTGCGGCAACGTGGTGGATTGCTTTAGACAGAAGCTGGACTCGATTTCGCGTCCTTTCAGCGTTTATGCCTGTGGCCCGGATGCGATGCTAAGCGCGCTTTGGCGTTTAGCGCGTGAACACAAATTCGATTTGCAATTATCTCTTGAAAAAATAATGGCTTGCGGACTTGGAATATGTCAGGGTTGTGCAATTCCGCATGCCAAACCAGCCGATCATCCGTTACGTCTGGTATGCCAGGACGGACCGGTTTTCAATGCCAATGAATTGGAATTGTCATGACTGATTTAAAAACTCAGTTAAGCGAAGACTTTATACTCAGGAATCCACTGCTGACCGCTTCGGGCACCTACGGATACGGTAATGAAATCACCGACCTGGTCGATCCCGAACTATACGGCGGTATCGTTACCAAATCGATTTCACTTAACCCGCGGATCGGAAATCCGCCGCCCCGGATCGCCGAAGTCACCAGCGGAATGCTGAATTCAATCGGTCTGGCAAACGTCGGCGTCGCTCAATTCCTGGCTGAAAAGGAAGAATTTTTAGCGAACTACCGCGGTAAAGTGATCGTCAACGTCGTTGGCAGTGATGAGGATGAATACCTCCAGGTTATCCGAAAATTGGAGTCGCGCCAATGGATTTCGGCTTATGAGATCAACGTCTCCTGCCCGAACGTTCGCCAGGGTGGAATTGCCTTCGGTCAGGATGCGCAAATTCTTGGGCGACTGGTACAAAAACTGCGCAACGAAACCGGTAAATTTCTGATAATCAAATTAACCCCTAATGTTACCGATATTCGTATAATGGCGCTGGCGGCTCAGAAAAACGGAGCGGATGCCCTCTCGCTTATCAACACAGTTTACGGATCTGCGATCGATATTAATACTCGCCGCCCGAAAATCAGCACGGTAATCGGCGGCTTTTCCGGACCGGCTATCAAGCCCATTGCAATTGCCCAGATTCTTAAAACCTACAAGGAAGTCGATATTCCAATCATCGGGATCGGCGGCATCAGTGACGGCGCAGATGTGATTGAATTTTTACTAGCCGGAGCGCGCGCCGTTCAAATCGGTACCGCCAATTTTTACAATCCCGGCGTTTGTATCGAAATTCTTGATTTCATCGATAAATATTGTATGGAGAAGAAAATCAATTGTCTGCAAGACCTCATTGGTCAGGCCGAAGTTTAAGCCTGTTAACCGTTGGATTGACGCTGATGCTATTTTGGAACTGGAGTTGTACTTCTGCTCCGCGTTATACCTATACTCATCCGAAAAGCGGCGCAACGACTAAGGATAAAGATGTCACTCTTCTGCTTAAAAACACAAACAGAGCGACAATTCTGACGGCTTCTTTTTACGGTAAAGATTTTCACGGCAAAAAAACTTCCAACGGCGAAGTTTTTGATATGTACGGGCTGAGCGCCGCTCACAAGTCCCTGCCGTTTGGCACAGTTCTGCATGTGACTTATCCGCCAACCGGTAAATCTGTTACCGTTACAATCAATGATCGCGGTCCATTTATTTATGGTCGGGATTTGGATCTGTCTTACGGCGCGGCTAATAAAATCGGACTGGTCAATGACGGAGTCGGGAAAGTTAAAGTCCGAGTCCTCAAATGGGGCGATGGCAGTCGGAAAAATTAATATTTAGGATACCAGATGAAAAATTTCACCACCCGCATGTTGATTAATGTAATTGGAATTCCGGCGTTATTGCTCCTGATTCGGCTCGGAGGGATACCATTTATTTTATTTTTAACCGTTATGGCTGGCATCGCTCAGGTCGAACTTTATCTGTTAATGCGGAAAAAGGGGGCAAATCCTCTGATGATTCCGGCGGTGCTCGCAGGTATCGTCTGGATGTTCGCCAGCTATTTTCGACCGGATTTACTTTTTTATCTATTAATTGGTCTGGTGGCTCTGCTTTTTCTGACCGGTTTGTTCCGAAATATTCAGAATGCGACTCTCGACCTGGCCGGAACACTGCTGGGTTTTATCTATCTGCCGGTGCTGATCTCGACCATAATCCTGATGCGCAACATTGACGGGAGCGGACCGTCGCTTGTGACATTATTATTTGTGACGATTTGGATCTGTGATTCGCTGGCTTTTGTTTTCGGGAAATGGCTGGGTAAGCGCAAGATTGCGCCATTAATTAGCCCACATAAAACTTATGCCGGTTGCCTTGCGGGAATTGCCGGAGCGGTAGCGACCGTGCTGATATTTCATTTTTTTAATTGGACGCCGCAATTCATGAACCTGACGCAGTTGATAATTTTTGGACTGCTGGCTGGCGTATTCGGACAAGCCGGTGATTTTGTGGAATCGGTATTCAAACGGGATGCCGGAGTGAAGGACTCATCCAATCTGCTTCTCGGTCATGGTGGCATGCTGGATCGCTTCGATTCGTTTTTCATCGGAGCGCCGGTCATTTACCTTTTTATAAAATTAATATTTTAAAACCGTCGCTTAAATTGGTTATCAGATAGATATAGACGGAGGATATGATGGAGTTAAAGAGCGATAATAATGAACTGATAAAGTATCTGAATAGTCTCAGCGATAAAATCGATCCCAGAAAAGGTCGGGTTGCTATCATTCTGGCCGCTGGTCATGGGAAAAGGATTAAGTCTGAACGCTCTAAAATGTTGCACGAAATCTGGGGAGTTCCGACGGTTGTTCGGGTAGCAAATGCCGCGCGCAAAGGACTGAGCTCCGATAATCAGATCATTGTTGTTGGCATCAAAGCCCGTGAAGTGGCTGAGTCCGCCGGCAAAAAAGCTAACCGCACCTTCGTATATCAATATGAACAAAAAGGCACCGGCCATGCCGTTAAGGAAGCACTATCGGCGCTTACCCAAAATGGTCGGGTGATAGACATCTATATTTTTCCGGGTGATATGGGGCTGATAACACCTACTGTGGTTAAAGAACTCAAACAGCGTTTTGAAAAGTCGGCGTGTGGTTTGGCTTTATTGACCGGGAATTATAAAGGTGAACCGGAAGAGAACTCCTATGGTCGCATTGTCCGCGTACCAGCCATGACTGAGGATAACGAACCGGCCGGAGACGATGAAGGGCGCGTCATCGAAATTAAAGAACACAAAGACATTCTGGCAATCCCTAAAAATAAATATTATGTGATTACTTATAACGGTAAAAGATACCGTTTTACACGCGACGAATTATTGAATATTGCCGAATACAATACCGGTATTTATGCCATGAAATACGAACTGGCATCACAATTCATCAATCAACTTACTCCTAACAATGTGCAGGGTGAATTTTATCTTACTGATATAATTGGCTTATTCAATGCCAATAAAATCGATGTAGAAGCCTATCCGGTCGAAGATGAAGATGCGGTGATCGGATTCAATGTCAAGAGCGTACTGCAGGAGATGGAGAATATTGCCCGTCGTAAAGTTTGGCTGATACTGCGGGATATTATCTTCATTGAAGATGAGGATGATTTCTTCATTGCCGACGAAGTTGTGGCTCAAATCGTCAAAATGGACAAAGCTGATCCACCACTCGATATCGAAATCGACAAAGGAGTATATTTATCGAGTGGGGTGCGACTCGAACGGGGGGTGAAAATCGGGGCTGGGTCGGTTCTCAAGGGTAACATTCATCTGGGGGAAGGTACTCTTATCCAGGAAAATGTCTCGCTTAGCACCTATCCCGATCAGCAAATGAGAATTGGTAAAAACTGTGTCATAATGCGCGGTGATTTAATCAAGGGTAATATTACGGTTGGAGACAATACCAGTATCGAATCCAGCGTCATCATGACCGGCAGTAACGAATTCCCAACCCGTATTGGCAAAAACGCGGTTATCAAGGGTACCACTTATATATTTGGTTCAATAGTCGAAGACGATCTCTTTATCGAACACTCGGTTTTGAAATGTAAACATGTCGAGCGCACGATCCGTAAAGACGGTAAAATTCAGTCTGTGCGCTGGGTGATGCCTCAGCCTCAGGGGCTGGACATAGTCAAAGATTTAAAGGATTGAGATTTTGTTCCAATCCTCAGTAGTGACTGAGGGCTTCTTCAAGATTAGCGTAAGTTTTAAAAAAAGCCAGGATACCAGCGATATCCATGACGGCTTTGGCTTGCTGGCTCAAACAGCACAGCGATATGATACCGCTTTTTTGTCTGATATTTTTGCTTAGAGTGAGTAAGGCGCGCAAACCGGCACTGCTGATGAATTCAAGGTTTGCGCAATCGACAATGAAGTTGCTCGTTCCGCTATCCAATATTTGGTCAGTAGTTTGCCAGAAAGAATCCGCTGTCGAAGAATCGATCCGACCGGAGACCTTAACAATCGCGACATCTCCAACTTTGCTTAGTTCAATTTTCATAATTTCCCTTTAAGTCAAAGATAAATTTCCAGACCTTCCATCGCCAGGAAAATGTCCAGTTTTTGCTTCGGGAAGTTGATTTTCTTGAAATCGATCGATTTTTTGAGTATATCCTGAATCTCGAAATCATTTCTTTCGGGTTCGTGGTGAAAGAGAGCCAGTCGCTTTACGCCGGCTTCGACGGCGAATTCAACTCCGACTAAGGCGGAACTGTGTCCCCAGTCCTCTTTGTGAATGGCTTCCTCAAAAGTATATTGAGCGTCGAAAATCAGCAGGTCTGCACCGCGGAAAAAATCGATATACTGTTTAGTGGATTCCCGGTCGAGGTTTTTATATTCGGAATCGGTGGCGTACACGATGCTCTTACCGTTCCATTCAATTCGATAGCTAAAAGAGCCGCCGGGATGATAGAGCGGATGGTTGCTGATTTTGACTTCTCCCAGATTGATTGTGCTGTTATGCTCGAGCAGAACGAATTCCTTTTTGGCAGGCATATGTTCCAGTGAAACCGGAAAAAATCTAAAATCCTGCTGAACCTCGAGCCGTTCTTTCAAATTTGGATGGGGTGAGTAAAAGGTCAATTTATTATTGGGGAAAAATGCCGGTGTGAAAAATGGAAAACCATGGATATGATCCCAGTGAGTATGGGTGATAAAAATGTGTAAATCCAGGCCATTTTTATTCGGTTCATTTTTGACTAAATAATTTCCGAGCGCTTTAATCCCGCTTCCCATATCGAAAATTAAAATTTTATCGCTTGCTCTTATTTCGATACAAGGAGTGTTGCCGCCGATTAATCCGGCCTCGATATTACTCAATCCGAGAATATATTTCTTGATCTCATCGGGTTTCGCCAGAATCGCAGGCGGCAGAGTATCGATGATCCTGATAAATTTATCGCGGATATGTTCAGCCGTCGGGGGAGTAGGCAGTGAACCACGAACACCCCAGAATTTAATTTTCATTGAAAAACCTTTCAGCGAGAAGATTGTCCCGATTTATCAAGGCATTAATGTAATCGTTAATCAAATTACGTTTTCCTTTTGGTGAATTTATTAGAACCTATAAACAGTTGCAATAGATATTTCTAGTTGCGCCCAACTGATACTACCCTTTGGATATGTTCTAAATCACATATTAGAATAGATCTCGCTCTCCGGTTCGGCGAAAGTAAGGTATAAATTGATATAAGAGAATTAATGTTATCTATTCAGCTTTTATTGTTGAATATGGAGGACTTTCGTTATATGCGTCATTTAAACTTGTGATGGTATAATGATAGCGCCGGTCGAGTAGTTTAAATTCGGTACGATAGGACGTCTGACTGCCGGGAATTATTGCAAGAATATTTTCACCTTTTGTCAAATCGACTGGTTTATTGAGCGAGCGATAAATTACATACTGTTTAATGTTATCTTTATCGGATAGAGTGTCGCTGATTTGCCAGGTGAATTCGATCGATTTGGCATCAATTTTATTTATACTAAAGTCAGTGGGGGTTGCCGGCAGAGTCGTATCTTTCCAGTTCATAGCTGGTATAATAGCCGGGAATTTAAATTCGGTTGATTCGAGAGACTGTAGTTTTTCATCATCCAGCGAACTGGCGGCGAACATAACCATTCCGGCCAACTGGTGGTTCCTGATTTCGTGAATTTCTTCAATAATTTCTTTCCAATCGAGGTGAAAAACAGCCAGTCCGGGAAAAACAAGCCTTTGGTTAGCGAGTGCCGCTTTCCATTCTTTTAAAGCCGCGGCGAATGCAAAATGATGCTGATTACGACCATAGTAAGTCATCGGAATAACCAGATCGATCTTTCCAATTTCCACCCAGCGGCGCGCATCCTGGAAGACTTCCGAATAACCGTTCCATCGTGCGGTCTTATAACTACCGACGACTGCCGCTGAGACTTTAATCTCAGGTTTGATAGCGGTGACATTATTATAAACTTTAGCCACGAATTGGGTTAATTGTTCTCTTTGCCATTCATCCCAATCCAGTTTAAGCGGATTGCCTTCGCGGGAATTGAAGCGAGAGCGACTGATGGGATCGTGCGAGTAGTCCATAGCCTGCGCCTTATCCGGATAACGCAGATAATCGAAGTGAATGCCGTCAATGTCATAGCGACTGACAATGTTAGTGACAACTTGTATCAGATAATCATGCACTGCCGGAATTCCCGCTGAAAAACTGACATAATTATTCGATAACGGCATCGGATTGCCGTCGCTGTCACAGACCAGCCAGTCCGGATGAGCCAAATAAGGGTGGATGGGTTTTGTGACAGGCGGCGGAATCTTGCCGCGCCAGGCCGGAAAAACGTTGATCCAGGCATGTAATTCCAGGCCGAGTTGATGTGCCGTCTCAATCGCGAAGTTCAGTGGATCCCAACCCGGATCCTGTCCCAATTGACCTGTCAGCAGATCCGACCAGGGTTCGTATTGAGAATTATAAAATGCATCGCCGTTACCGCGCACCTGGAAGAAAATTACATTAAAATTAGCCTGTTTGAACTTTTGGAATGAATCGCGAATAAAAGTCTTCATCGCTTCCGGATCGTGGTTTTCAAATGGTTGAGTGTAATCAAAGCGACTCATCCAGACTCCCCGCAGTTCACGCGCCGGCAGACTGACCAGGCGCGGTTTAGTGAAATTATGAAACAGGGAAATCGATATTAAGATAATGAATACGATCAGAAATGACATAACGAACCAAAGAAACAACCGTTTGGTATGGGAAGTCATGATTATTCCTTACTTTTCAGAAAACGATAGAATGGGTGATTGAATTTTAATGATGGTGAATGATGTTGAATAAGCCTGGAAAACATTACTGCAAATATAATATGACTGGTGGAATTTACCTTTATATTTCTGGATAATAATTCGAATCACGGGATATAGAAAGTCAGGATGGATTGGATATAATTCGTTAGGTGCGTCCAATATATTCCGCCCCAGATCAGTGCCAGGAGAAGTACCACTCGTAAAATGGTAATTGTTTTGGCGCCGTGCCCCGGCGACCGCAGAGGATGCGGTTGTGCGCTGATATTTTGGCGAACCAGACGCCCGTATCCAATTAACATCAGAGCCGCACTGCCTATCCCGATCGCTAATAGAAAATAAAACCAGGGCGCCTGTTTTACGAGGCTGGAAAAGACCAGGTATTTGGCAGGAAAACCGGCTGTAATGGGAATCCCGATTAAGCTGGCCAGAAAAATAATCTGTATCAGGCGGGTATATTTTTTATTGGATTCCGGGATTAATTCGCCGGCGGTGAAGGCAATCAGGCTGATAATGATCACAAGCTGATGAAACAGAGCCGCGACATTTCCGGTTGGACAGAGTGTGCTAAGAGCCAGAAGCCCGAAGCCGATCTGCGCCGTCGAAGTAATATTAAAAATGTCAACAGGGTCGTGCTTTTTCATGAGCCATAATATCGGAAAGGTTAGTGTAGCGAAGGCAAATATTCCCAGCGCCAGTGAAACCGGTTGGGCTTCTGAGATTTGACCAGGATTGAAATTGAATAACCGGATCAGAGCGGCAATTTCGGCAAACTGGGGAATTGTTAAAAGTACCAGTCGGTTTGAAGCCGGAATCTTTCGGTAGATTTTCAGTGTCCATTGTAGCCGAAAAATTCCGGTGACAGAATAAGTAAAGCCGAAAAGAATCATGACAATGGCAAAAATCAGGGGAAAATCAAGCCGGGTTAAAGCGCTGAGAATGCGACCGATCTCTGAGATCTTAAAAGTACCGGTGGCACTGTAGATTAAGGTCACCCCCATCAACATTATTAAACTGGTAATCAGCATGAAAATAAAATCCTGCCAAGC
>JALOAB010000217.1 GCA_023229045.1 Fidelibacterota bacterium | reverse complement strand
CCGTCTATGATCGAAGCGTGATTCAGCTCGTCGGAAATGATCGCGCATTGCTCATCGAACAGCGGTTCAAAAACGCCGCCGTTGGCGTCGAAGCAGGATGAAAACAGAATGGTGTCTTCGGTTCCCAGGAAATCTGCTAATTGCTTTTCCAATTCCTTGTGAATTTGCTGTGTGCCGCAGATAAAGCGCACCGAGGAAAGCCCAAATCCCCATTGCACCAGCGCTTCCCGGGCGGCTTTGATAATTTCAGGATGGTTCGACAGGCCGAGATAATTATTGGCGCAAAAATTCAATAATTCCTGACCATCGACTAATTTCAAATGCGGGGCTTGCGGACTGGCGATGATGCGCTCGGTTTTATAAAGCCCCTGCTCCTTGATATTTTCGAGTTGTTCTTGTAATGCCACTTGTAATTTTCCATACATATGAATCCTCGCTTATTTTTCGATTATGACCATCGCCACCGCCAGATTTTTCAGATGACTCAGCGAAAGATGAATGGCGCTGAATTGCCGTTCTACAACAAGCTCACGGGTTCGGTCGAGAAAGTGTAGTTCGGGTTTGCCGAGGTCGTCATTGATGACCTCCACTTCGGCGAAATTCAAGCCGCCGCGCCAGCCGGTACCGAGCGCTTTGAAAAATGCTTCCTTGGCGGCGAAGCGCGCCGCGTAATGTTCAGCCCGGTTGGGCTTATCTTCACAGTAGGCGATCTCCTTGGCAGAGAAGATTTTCTCGCGGAAATGAGTGTCGCCGTCAATCTGCCGGACGATGCGCTCAACTTCAATCAGGTCTATACCGCTACCGTAAATCATTTTAATTGTAGATTGGAGATTAAAAATTGCAAATTGCAAATTGGATTAGTCGCTCGGATATCTCGCGATTAACGCCTATTAGATTACTCAGCGGGTTAACAGCCAATTTTTTTAGCATTAAAAATTTAACATTTAGCATTTTGCAATTTGAGCAAGAGTTGTTTCAGCATATCGACTGTCATTGTAACCAGGTCGTATTCCGGACGCCAATCCCACTCCACGCGGGCGGCGGAGTCGTCGATGTGATTTGGCCAGGAATCGGCGATGCTCTGGCGGACTGGGTCGATCGTGTAATCCATTCTAAAATCGGGAATATGTTTGCGGATTTCAGCGGCGAGCATTTCCGGATCGACACTCATGGCGGTGACGTTGAAAGCGTTGCGATGTTTCAAGCACGCCGGGTCGGCTTCCATCAAATCGATGGCGGCCCGGATGGCGTCCGGCATGTACATCATATCCAGAAATGTGTCCGGTTTAAGGAAGCAGGTGTAATGTTTCTGTTTGATTGCCGCATAAAAAATGTGCACGGCGTAATCGGTCGTGCCGCCCCCGGGTGGAGTTTTATAAGAGATTATTCCGGGATAGCGTACCCCACGTGTATCGACGCCAAAACGTTTAAAATAATAATCGCATAGCAATTCACCGGCAACTTTAGTGACGCCGTAAATTGTATTAGGTCGCTGGATCGTATCCTGAGGGGTCAGATCGGGCGGGGTTGACGCGCCGAAGGCGCCAATACTACTCGGAATGAAAACCGCGCAATGATATTGCCGGGCAACCTCCAATACATTATAAAGCCCGTTCATATTAATATTCCAGGCGTCTTGTGGACGGGCTTCGGCCATCGCCGAAAGGATCGCCGCCAGGTGATAAATCGTGGTCACCTGATGGCGCGAAACCAGTTCGGCCAGACGACTGGCGTCATTAACATTAAGAATTTCGAAAGAGCAATCTTCCGGGGCGACGCTTTCGCTCCCTGAACGTATATCAGTTGCGATAACATTTTGATGACCATAACGTTCACAAAGAGCACTAACCAGCTCCGAGCCGATCTGGCCCAGCGCGCCGGTTATCAGAATTTTCGGCATGCAATTCTCCATCTAAATAAAACAGCCCGCCGGAACCGCGGCGAGCCGCTTAAAGAACCTTCAGTCCATTCTGTAATTATCAATTAATCGGGTCGCTTAAAAACTGATCCATTATCACAGGCGTAATTTGATAAAAAACCGGCAGAGTTAAAAATGGAATTTTAAAACATGCATCTTTTTCAACGAAGGATGCGATATCAGGGCGAATATGTTTTGGAATTTTTACTTCAAGAAGGTCATTTTCCGGATTTGCCGGAAATTTCCAGCTTCGATTCTATAGAAGTAAATCCCGCCGGGCAGATGACCCGCGTTAAAAATGAAAAAATATTTTCCGGCTGGCTTGGCGCCTTCAAAAATCGTCGCCACATCGCGCCCGAGCAAATCGTAGACTTTCAGAGTGACTTTGCCATCCTGCGGAGTCTGAAAGCTGATAGTGGTGGTCGGATTGAAGGGATTGGGATAATTCTGCATCAGTAGAAATTTTACCGGGATCGACGCGTTTGTTTTGAACGCCACGTGGACGGTAGTATCCAGAACGCCGGCGCCGGCATTTTCCATAACCAGCGTTTTTACCATACTGGACGGCACTGCTTCGTAGCTATAGTAAGCGTTTGGATCGAAATGGTAACCGGTGAGATTCTCTACAATCTCCCCGGAACTGACCGTAAAATTGTCCAGCGACCTGATATACCCAACCGGATCGCCGCTGAGAGTTTCACCGGGATCATTTACCTGAGATATTAACACCGGTACGGGAGTGTTTTCAAAATAATTCGCTTCCACAAATACCTGGGCCTCACAAGTCACCCCGACGCCGTAACTCTGAATATCGGTATAGAGATTATTCACAATATGCGCTTTGGCGAACCGGATGCGCGGATGGCGTGAATAAGTGCCGTCGAACCAGTTGCGGTAATAGGTCACCGTCATCACGGTATCGGTAATCTGGCTTTTAGTATGTCCGAGCAGGCAGGTTTGACGGTGATTGGTAAAATAGTTATATGAGACGGTGATGTTGCGTGAACCGTTTTTAATATCCAGCAAGCCGTCGTGATTACTGCCATTCGGATCGTTGGCAGGGCTATCGGTAAAGGTGCAGTGATCGACCCAAACGTTCTGGCATTCATCGAGTTCGAGCGCATCTTTTTCATCGACATGACAGTCGGCAAAAGTCAGATTACGGATGATGATGTTACTGCATTCAACGATCTTAATACCAAAGCCATTCAGTCCGGCATCAGAACCCAACCCGATGATGGAAATATTGCCGGTGCGCTTGACGGATATTTTCGATGAATAGCCGCTGAGTATGCCAGATACCTGGACAACCAGCGGCGCCGTACTCTTATTTTCACGGGCATACATCAATTCATACAATTGTTCTGGCGTAGTAACCACGACACTGTCACCGCCAACCCCGCCGGTGGTGCCGCCGTTCAGAGTGGCGAAGCCAACCGGTTCGGCAGTCTGCACCAAGGTATAAACACCTTTGCCGGTGACCGCCACATTGACTGTATCACTGCCGTCAGTATTGGTAATCAAACCGGAGTAGACCTTGTTTTCAAAGGGTGTAAAACGCACGAAGATAGTCGTATCGACATTTGGCGCCGTGTAAGCGATTTGAAGTAACGATGTGAATCCTCCATCCGGCGACAATGACACCTCAAATCCCGGCGGCGCACTGACATCGATCAGGTTATTTTCCAGTAGATAATTGCCGGTTAGCGAATAGCTTTTAGTCCTTTCCTGTTCGATGATCACGCTTCCGAAATTCAATGCATTCGGCGAAACGTCGAGCACAGGCACAATTGCAGTCGAGAAGGTAGCTGAGCCAAAATGAGTCGAGAGGTAGTTATGGGTATTACCATTAGCAACATTGTATTCGAAAACGGCTACGGAATAGGTAGTGTTGCTGGATAAACCGGTGATCGTAACCGACGAACCTTCGCCGTCGTAAACTACTTTAGTGCCATTGCCCTGGTCGATAGCTTCGGAGAAATTCTCCGATACACCGTTAATTGCAATTCCATCTTCCGGCAACCAGGAAGTCTCAGTGCCGCTACAAATGGCGACGATCCTTTTCGCTCCATTACCACCCGTGAAAGAGAGTGTGGCGGTCTTGCCGGATACCGAGTCGAGCGATACCGTTGAAGCAATTGTCGGCTCTGCGGCCAGTAAAACACCGGAAACATTGACCACGGCGCCTGCGGCTCCGGCGCTTGAATGGACAATCGCGCCGCTATACTCACCCG
>JALOAB010000215.1 GCA_023229045.1 Fidelibacterota bacterium | reverse complement strand
CCAGGGAAAACGTTTATCTTCTTCAGTCAGTAACATGCGGGCAATTCTAATACAATACCAAAAAAATTAAAAGAAATATTTTAATAGGGAAGTTTTAATCCGAATAATGCGAATATAAAAATGCTGATTATTAATTTTTAAAAACCTGGTCGCGGAACCAGATGGAAAATCCCCAGAAAAGGATTACCCCGCCTGCCGTCAACATTAGTAAATTTAAACCACATAAAATCCGCATGCAGTTGACTGATAAAATGACGGTATGAGCATTGGCTTTTTCGGCCAGCCAGAAAAGAAAAATGAAGGAGATCGCGAGCGTTATCGCACCAATCGTAATTAAAGAATGCGCTCGGCGATCGGGACGTCTGGAGAATAATTTCATTTTTCGCGAACCCCCGCGTATATCCTTTTCAGTTTATTAAAACAAATGCGCGCAATATTATGGACAAAAGAGTGGTAATTGCAATAAAAAATTATGTCTGAATCCCGCTTATAATCAATTAGCCGGCTTTTACTCTGAGCCATAGCATAATGCCGCCTGAAAGAATAAAAAATCCAATGCAACACCACATAATCACAATAAGCGTCAGCCCTCGCAGGATCCAGAGATTAAGGTGTGCGATAAAGAACTTATGTCCCACTGAAATTATTAACATCAACAGTCCGGGAAGTAGAAAATTGATCCAACCGATCTTGAGAATTCTACGTAATTTTTTTTGGGTATCCCGATGATCTGAGCGGTGTCTTCTTCGATGCAATTTACTCATTTGCTACACCTGCTGTGAATTTAACGAATTAATGCCCCACATAGTCAAGAGAAAAATTACCTATTGTCCCCGCCATGTAGATATTTATGTGATTAGAGACTAGAGTGTTGGTCGTTGAAGCAATATTAGAAAAGTTTAACCGAACCTGCAATTAAAACATTAGATTGCATTGCTGGGCTTAGTTTCCGAAATTTGATTAAAGTGGTAATTAATAGCATAAAGAGAAAGAAATATGCTGGAAAATATTAAAGAGTGGTTTCGGCCTGAAAGTATTGCCGAGACGGTTGAAATTATTGCAAATGGCAATGCCATTCCATATGCCGGCGGGACTGGTAGTCGAAGCGCTCGGGCGCTCGGACTGATCGACCTGCGCCGATTAAACCTGGACTATATCCGGGAAGAGAATGACTGGGTTGCCATCGGTGCCGGCACCAGTTTTAACAAAATTGCTAATTACCAATGGTCTGACAGTCGCCACATTCTGGCGCTGGCGCTCGGGCAAGCGGCCTCCAATCCATTGCGAAATCTGATAACCATAGGCGGCTCGCTGGCTTTCCGGCCGGCCTGGTCGAATGTGCCGACGCCATTGCTGGCGCTCGGCGCTTCCGTGAAAGTGGCTGGGGCGCCGGCGACGGAATACCCGATCGCCGATTTTCTGCATTTAAAACGCAATAGTAAATTTTTCATTACGGAAGTGAAAGTTCCACCGGCGCCCGGTTACGGAGTGTATCATCGTTTTGCCCGCACGCGTTTCGATTATGCGGCGCTGGATCTGGCGGTATATATCGCAATCCGATCCGATACGATCGAAATCTGTCGCATTGCGGTTGGCAATCTGATCCCGGTAGCCAGACGCTTAGCGGAGCTCGAGAAGAATCTGACAGGTCTTAAAATCTCGGATTCCGGCATCAGCGAAATTTTAAAAGCAGTCGATTTAAAACCGCTCAAAAATTCGAATTTCAGCCGCGAATTTTTACTGAATATGCTGAAAACCGAACTGGTGCGCGCTTTTACTCAAATCAGGGAGCAAATCTATGCAAATTGAACTGACTATCAACGGCAAGTTAAAATCCCTGGAAATTCATCCGGGCGAAAGCCTGCTCGAGACTCTGCGTAAAAATGGCTATACCGGCGTGAAATATGGTTGCGGAACGGGCGATTGCGGGGCTTGTGTCGTTCTACTGAACGAAAAACCGGTCAATTCCTGTCAGGTGCTGACGGCGGCGGTAGACGGTGAATCCGTGACTACTGTCGAAGGAATCGGCACAATGGACAAGCCGCATCCGATCCAGGAAGAATTAGTCAAAGCCGGCGCCGTGCAATGCGGCTACTGTACGCCTGGAGTGGTGCTTTCGGCTTATGCTCTCTTGCAAACCAATCCGCATCCAACAGAGGACGAAATCAAGACTGCGCTCGACGGACATCTCTGTCGCTGTACCGGCTATGTGAAGATCATCGAAGGGGTGAAAAATGCGGCGGAAAAAGTTTGAGAGTTCGCGAGTTGCGAGTTACGAGTTAAAAGACCGGCTAAATTTATTGTGAATGGGTGAGCACTTTTAAGACATATCAGGAAATTGAAGCCTGGCAAAAAGCCAGAGAGTTGACAAATAGAATCTATTCATTAACCAGGTTAAATGAATTTCATAAGGATTTTACCCTGACCGATCAGTTACGTCGGGCTTGTATTTCGGTTATGAGTAATATCGCCGAGGGCTTTGAGCGCGATCGTCCCAAAGAATTTGTTCAGTTTCTATTGTATGCCAAAGGATCAACCGGGGAAATTACGACCCAATTAATCATTGCCCTCGATCAAAAATATATCGATGATGATCATTTTAAAGAATTATCTGATTTGGCGACCGAGATTGGCAAAATGCTTGGCGGTCTCATCGTTTATTTACAAAAAGGAAAACATCAGGATTTTCGATGAATAATAAAACCCGTAACTCGTCCCAACAGGGACTCCTTTCGGAGCAACACGCAACTCGCAACCCGCAACTCGCAACTCGCAACCCGCAACTCGCAACCCGCAACTCGCAACCCGCAACTCGTAACCCGCAACCCGCAACTCGCAACCCGCAACTCGCAACTGTCAACAAGTCTGTGAAGAAAATCGACGGCCTGTCGCTCGCCACCGGGCGGGCGTTGTTCACGGATGATTTTGCGATGGCGAATGTGGCTTATGTAAAGTTCCTGTATTCGCCGCATGCCCATGCTAAAATAATTTCGATCGATACGAGCGCCGCGCAGAAAATTCCGGGCGTGCTGGATATTGCCCACTTCGGTAATGTACCGGCGATTCTGCACACTACCGCGGGGCAAGGCTATCCGGAACCGTCGCCGTACGACACGGTTATGTTCGATTCGAAGATGCGTTTTGTGGGTGATAAAGTTGCCGCCGTTCTGGCGGAAACTCCCGAAACCGCCGCCGCCGTCGTTGCGCAGATTAAAGTCGAGTATGAGATATTGCCGGCGCTCTTCGATTTTGAAAAAGCCATGGAACCCGGTGTGCCGGTCTTGCATCCCGAACCGGGCAAAGGCTATCCGGCTGGCATGCCGTACGACGCCGCCCGCAACATTTGCGCGGATGTCGATATCAACGTTGGCGATCTTGAAAAAGGCTTGGCCGAAAGCGACTTTACTTTTGATGAGACTTATTATTCGCATTACGCATCGCATTCCATGCTTGAGCCCCATGCGGTTTTGAGCTACCTGGACGAGAAGAATCGATTGGTAATTATTACCACTACGCAAGTCCCGTTTCACGCCCGTCGGATTTGCGCTCAGGTATTGCAGATTCCTGAGAAGCGTATTCGGGTCATCAAGCCGCGTATCGGCGGCGGTTTCGGTTGCAAACAGGAAGTATTTCTGGAATATTACGCCGGACTATTTACCTTAAGGACCGGTCGCCCGGTAAAAATTGCGCTGACGCGTGCTGAAGTGTTTCGGGCATCGCGCTTTCGTCATCCGATGCGGGTTAGAATGCAAACCGGCGTGAAAAAAGACGGTACGATTCATGCCATCTGGTTAGATGCGCTGATGAACAACGGCGCCTACGGCGCGCACGCCCTGACGGTGCTCTCCAACGCCGGCTCCAAGGTTTTGCCATTGATTAATAAGGCGCCGCATCAGCGATTCACCGGGAAGACAGTTTACACTAATCTGCTGGTCGCCGGCGCCTATCGCGGTTACGGCGCGACTCAGGGTTATTTCGCCCTAAACCAGATAATGGACGTCATCGCGCGCCGATTGAACATTGATGTCATCGAGCTTTTCCGGAAAAATTGTATCCGGCTCGGCGAAACCTCTCCGATTTTCGAGAAACTCGGCGAAGGTAAGGAAGGCGTGGCCATGAACATCGAATCCTGCGGTCTGGATAAATGTATCGAGGC
>JALOAB010000216.1 GCA_023229045.1 Fidelibacterota bacterium | reverse complement strand
GCGAATACCACCGGATGCAATGTCTTGACCCGTCCGCCAAGAATCTCCGGAAAACCGGTCAGGTTTTCGATCTTCTCAACCGCAATACCGGCGGTTTGTAAGGCTTTAAAGGTTCCGCCGGTCGAATAAATTTCGACACCCTGCCGTCTCAAAGCCTGCGCTAACGCAATAATGTTGGTCTTATCCCAAACACTGATGATTGCCCGTTTAATTTTAAATTCACTCATCGATTCCAGATTACCTTTCTATTCTTTACTATAATTTTATCTTCACAAAGGGCTTTGACAACTTGCGGATAGAGACGGTGTTCGACTTCTAACACGCGCTTAGCCAGAATTTCCGGCGTATCGCCTGCAAGAATTGCGACCTTTTCCTGGCAAATTATCGCCCCATTATCATATTTTTCGTCAACGAAATGGATCGTCACCCCGGTCATCTTAACACCTGAAGCAATTACAGCCTCGTGCACTTTAATTCCAAAAAAACCTTTCCCGCCAAAGTTCGGTAAAAGCGCCGGATGAATATTGACGATCGCCTGCGGATAATGCCGTACGATCGGTGTTGGTATCAATTTCAAAAAACCGGCTAAAACGATCAACTCAACCCGTTTCTCCTTCAGCCGACTCAGGAGAGCGTCGGCGTACTCTTCCGGTGTCGCAAACTGTTTGCGATTAATGCAAAAAGTCGGAATTCCCGCCGCAATCGCAACGTCAAACACTGGCGGGTGCTCATTATCACTGATGACGCAGACCACCCGGGCGGTAATTTCGCCCGATTGAATTTTATTCAGAATAGCGGCAAAGTTCGACCCGCGTCCCGAAGCAAAAACAGCAATATTTTTCAAAACGACCACATTTTAAATAAACGTTCAAATTTATCTAAATATCGTCGTAGAATCAATTACGGAATTATTATCGCGGTAAAATAATTTTCAGGAGACCGCTTTCAGGTCGTGAAAATCACTGGATTTGGACCGGATCGACGCCGTCCATATCGCCGAATTCCTGGTTTTCGCCACCCATTCCCCAGATAAAGGTATAGCGGGCGGTGCCGACTCCGGAGTGAATTGACCAGCTCGGCGAAAGAATCACTTGCTTATTTTGCATAACGATATGGCGGGTGGTTTCCGGCGCACCGCAAAAGTGAAATAAAATACTGTTTTCCGGCATCTCAAAATACAGGTAAATCTCGGTGCGTCGCTCGTGGGTATGGGGCGGCATGGTATTCCAGACATTGCCTTCAGCCAGTTCGGTAAGTCCCATGACCAGCTGGCAGGTATCGAGCACTCCCGGCCGCAAATACTGGTAAATAGTTCGCTTATTGCATTCGGCGTCACTGCCCAGATCGAGCCGATTGGCCTGCTCGCGGGTGACTTTTCGAGTTGGGTAGGTCTGGTGAGCCGGATAACTCAGCAGATAAAATTCGGCCGGCGTTTGGGCTGAATCGCTCTTAAATTCAATATTGTGGCGCTCTTTCCCGATATATAAAGCCTCTTTGTTGGCTATATGAAATGATTCTTCTCCGACGGATACGATACCCGGCGCGCCGATGTTGATGATTCCGACTTCACGGCGTTCGGTAAAATATTCGGCCGCCAGTTCCTTTGAACCACTCAGCGCCAGCGGCTGTTTTAACGGCACCGCCGATCCCACAATCGCCCGGTCGGCATTACTGTAAACCAAACGCAGTTCTCCGGTATTAAACAAATTCTCAACCAGCAGGTTTTGGCGCAATTCGGCCGTGGTCATGCGTTGAAATCTTACCGGATCGGCTAAATATCTGACTTCCATCTTATTCTCCTTGTCAATTCGAATTAATCATTTTTAAATGTTACGTCCTTCCAAAACAGCCGCCCGAAAAGCCGTGGCATGTTTTGCCAGGGTCGCCCAATCTTCGGCCGCTATCATTTTCTTGTTGAGTAAAGCTGTGCCGACTCCCAGACAGCAGGCGCCGGCCCGAATAAATTCGGCGGCGTTATCGAGTGTGACACCTCCGGTTGGCAGTAATTTAACTTGCGGCAAAGGCCCTAAGATATCTTTCAGATAGCCCGGTCCGAGAGCTGTGGCTGGAAAAACTTTAATTATATCGGCGCCCTGTTCCCATGCCGTCAATATTTCGGTGGGCGTCAATGCGCCGGGTATGACAACCTTATCATAGCGATGACACATCCGGATAACTTCAGGATTTAAAACCGGTCCGACGATAAATTGCGCGCCATTGACAATTGCCAGGCGGGCGGTTTCAGAATCCAGGACGCTCCCGGCGCCGATCAGAAAATCATCGCCAGCCTGCGTCGCAAAATTCTTTATAATCTCCAGAGCGCCCGGCGTGGTCATAGTGATTTCGAGGGCATTCACCCCGCCCTGCTGTAAGGCTGAAATGATACCTTTTAATTTTTTATCACTGTCAAGCCGAATGACGGCGACCAATCCCGATTCAATCAGCCTGGCCGTCACAGTTTGTCTGTCCATTTCAAATCCTCATCTTTAAAAAATATTCATAGACAATTTTACTTTCAAACTGTCTGAATATTAAAGTTGTCATACAAATTTAGCAAGTCATTTATCGGCTTTTTGGTGCGGGAGGCAATGATTCTTTTTTTTTTACTATAATTATGCGGGTAGATCGGCGAGGATTTGAAATGTATGCTCTTCGGCGATTTGTAAATGCTTCAGCATAGCGCGCGCCGCGCCGGCTTTATCGCTATTCCGGATTTTATCCAGAATCCGGTCGTGGTAGGTGATAGCCGAACTCTTGGCATTGTCGATCCGTTCATAAACCAGACTGCGGATTTTCGGCATAAGCAGAAATATTGGTTCAACGATAATCGGTATGAGCTGATTCTGCGAAGCCAGGGCGATATTCAGATGAAAATCTTTGTCAATCTGTCCCTGGCGGATGTAATCATGCGGGTCGCATTTCTTTAAATCATTGCAGTTTTTCTCCAGCTTGGAAAGATCTTCGGCGCTTCGTTTGGCGGCGGCGATTTCAGCGACTGGCGGCTCGATGATTCTACGAATTTCCATAACCTGCAGGAGATAATTGCGATCCAGGTTCAATTCCAGGAACAGGCTCAGCGGTTTGATGACATTCTCAGCATGGTAATCGGTAACGTAAATGCCACTGCCCTTACGAATGCGTAAAAGTCCGCGGGCGTTCAATTTTTGCAGAGCCTCGCGCAATGAAGTGCGGCTGACGCCGAACATTTTACACAGCTTGGCTTCCGTTGGCAATTTCTCGCCGGGCAAAACTTTTTTCTGGCGAACCAGCTCCTCGATGCGTTCGACGATCTCCTGACTGAGGCTGAGTGGATTGTGAATCCGTGGAAACAGATTGGAAATGAGTTCATTTACATCTTGCGGTGACATTGCAGGTCTATTTTAGCCAGAATACTTAAAAATTGCAAGGGCGGCGTTCCACTTGTATCAAGTCGAAACAAATGGTTTACGAGTAAAAACGGAAAGGTAGCGAGATCGACTTAATACAAATTGGCTGACAATTAAATCCAATTCCATCTAAATATTCACAATTATTTCCTTGCTTAATCGCTAAAATTATTTACATTAGCATTATGCAATTATACATAACGCTAATCAGCATAACCGGAGGCAAACTATGAAAAATCCATTCGTCTACGGCGAAGCAGTAATGGGCGAAAATTTCACCGACCGCATTAAAGAGTTGGCGGAAATTACTCGTGATCTGAGTAGCGGCGAACGCCTGTTCCTGATCTCTCCGCGGCGCTACGGCAAGACTTCTCTGATCCTTAAAGCTCTCGAAGAATTGAAAAAGAACGATTTTTACATAGTATATATGGATTTATACAAAGCCACTTCTTTACAGGCTTTTTTGGAAATTTACACCCGGTCAATTGCTACAGCCGTTGAAACTAAAACCGATAAAATCCTGAATTTTTTCAAAAATACTTTGCCGGGTTTGCGGCCAACGATCAGTCTTCAGCCGGATGGAAGTGCATCCGTTGGGATCGAACTGGTTCCGAAGGTCAGTGACGTTCTAAATTTTCTGGATCAGATTTATGATTTGCCTCAGAAGCTGGCGAAGAAAAAAGGCCGGAATTTTATCATTGTCTTCGACGAATTTCAGGAGATTCTTAATCTGGACGGCGAATCGATGGAAAAAACCATGCGAGCCTGTT
>JALOAB010000214.1 GCA_023229045.1 Fidelibacterota bacterium | reverse complement strand
TCTTAGCTTTAGCAACCCCAGAGCAGAACAATCACCACTAAAAAAATAAGAACGGCTGTGAGGATGAAAATCGTCGACCGACCACCCGAAGAAATGTGAAATTTTCTTTTTTTCTTCTTCTTTACCATGGTATATCCATTTAATTGTTATCCCAAACGCGTCCGGGTATTAATTTAAGGTTTAATTATCAATAAATCATTCTCATTTTTAGATAAATGATTGGCGATGGAATGCCAGATCAGAATCCAGAGAAAGGCTAGCATTATCCCGATCAGGGCTCCGATTATGACGTCGGTCGGGTAGTGAACCCCGAGGTAAATCCGGCTGTAGCCGACCAGGATGGCCAGACTGCCGCAGAGATATTTATAACGACGATAAAGAAAGATCAGGACAACCATAGCCGCGGTAACATTAGCGGCATGGTTGGACGGAAATCCGTATTTGCCGCCCTTTTTGTGTACGATCCGTACGTCGCTCAGAGTATGCGAAGGACGCATCCGTTTGAAAGCCGGCTTCAGGACTCTGGCGCATAATGGATCGGCGGTGGCGATTGTCAAAATGATTAATACGACCGTGATCCGACCTCTTTTTTTACCCAGCCAAAAGAGCAGTGCCAAGCCGATTAGAATCGGAATCAGCCAGAAAGATTTACTGCTGATGAATTGCATAAACCAGTCAAGAATCGGGTGGGTCAATTGCTGATTGATAAGTCGGAAAAGCCACAGGTCGATTTGAGAAATTAATTGATGCACTCTGTTCTACTTCGCAATTAAAAATTTATATATCAAATTCTACAACGGAAAATTAACCAAATCGCGCCGAACGCCCAAGTATTTATCAAGAATTAGCTAAATGATAAAACTGAGATTTGAATTAAGGAACATTAATTACTAAATTCGGTTCGACATTAAGATCTAGTATAGGTTTGGATTATGAGTAGTTTGATTATGTTGAAATCGAAAATACACGATGCCCGGGTCACCGCAACGAAACTGGATTACGAAGGCAGTATCGAAATGGATGTGGAATTGATCCGTCTGGCCAATCTGCGAGTCTTTGAGAAAGTTCAGGTCTTGAATATCAATTCCGGAGCCCGATTCGAGACTTATGTAATCGAGGGCAAGGCCGGTCAGCGTGAGATCAGTCTGAATGGGGCGGCCGCGCGCCTGGTTGAGATCGGCGATCGGGTTATAATTTTATCTTATGCGGTAGTTACGCCGGACGAACTGACAGCCTGGCGTCCCACTATTATCAGACTCGATTCAAAAAATAATCCGCTTTAAAATTCATAAGATCCGGATACTTAATATCAGACTTAAATTCGATCCCTACCAATTTGAATGAAACATACCTGGAAGATCTGGTTATTAATCCTCCCCGCGCTGGTTTTGTTGATATTGGTAATGGTAACGGACATTGCGTTTTATCGTGTCCCTTCGATAATTAACCTATTTCGATTTGAACGCGAGGTTGTGGTATGGCTGGTTTTTTTATCTTTACTACCACTTGTTAGGGATATTTTTAACCGGTTCTCCTGGAGTCCGCAACGCAGTCTGATTCTGCATGCGATTAGCATAATCGGGCTGGAATTGATATTGATCCTGCCCCAGATCACTTTGAAGAAATATTTGAACTTATGGGACGATAATCCGCTTCTGGCGGAATTTCCATTCGCGTGGGTGACGGTCTCGAGTTTGATCGCGGTGTTGTTTGTAGCCGGCATCATGTTCGATCTAAGGAATATTAAAACATTACTTCACTACCGGCGCCGTGGCAGTTCGCAATTCGTTTTTAGTCTGCTGATCGGATCCTTTTTGCTGGCGGCGGGAGTCTTTTTTTTCACTGAAAATCGCACAACTTTTCAACCTGTATCGATTCTGAACGAGCAGTTACAGCCATTTTTGTGGCCGATCGTAGGATTATACGGCGGAGTATTTCTTCTTAATGTACGTTTTAAACAGTGGCTGATGGTACTTAACCGCCGGCAGAAAATTATCGCCAGTATCGTTGGATTACTGGTTGTAGGTTCGGGAGTGCTGATTTGTTTTTCGCATCTGCTAAGACCGGTTTATGCCTATAGTATGTCGGTTAAGGGTTTTACGCTGGCGGCTTTTACTTATCTGGTATTTTTCAGTGTTGTGGCGGAAGGGGCTTTGTTGTTGAGTCTGCCCGGCGCGGCGATTTATGATCAATTAGCCCAACAGATGGCTTTGATAGGTGGAATGGGGCGCCTGGTACAGACCGGCAGTGATCGCCAGCATGTCGCCGATTTTATCGTTAATTGTATAGTTAAAAATACCCGTGCCGATTGCGGCTGGATTGAGTTATTTGATCCTCAAACCGGGAAATTCAGCCTCTTTGCTACGCGTGGTATTCCGCCTCAGCTGACCGATAATGATAAACTGCAGGACATTCTGAGTCTGCTGGAATATATGAAACCGCCCGCCAAAGCGCTGATTATCGATAATGTTTTAAAAGATACTCACACCCTGAAGATGAGTCAATTCGCCTTGCCCTGGCGCTCATTGATCGCATTGCCGATACTCAGCGCTAATGACCTGGTCGGCATTATCTATCTCGCCAAGGAAGAGACTTACGGTTTTGGCCCTGAAGACGAACAAGCCCTCGAACCATTACTCATCCAGGCCGGGATTAATCTGGAAAGGTCTTGAATAAAATAAAAAGGCCTGGCTGACAACCTGTAAGGCGATTGAACCAGGCATTTAAAATTAAAAGAAAATGATAAAAAGCAACCGCTCAGGATTCAATCAGCGGTTTAACGATATAAATCAAAGGCTCTTCTTCAAGATTAAGCCGGATGGGATTCTTGATTTTGTTACCATCGGAATCGATCAGGACTTCAACCACAGGGCGCACCGGACGTTGACTATTAACCGATAGCACCCGGGCAATTTCATCGGTGCTGAGTTTCACCATGCTTCCAACCGGGAACATGGAAACGCCATTGATCAGAGCGCGAATAATTTTTGCGTTGAATTGTTTACCACGCGATTCGATAATTTTCTGAATTGCATTGTAAGTGATAAAACCTTCCCGGTAAGCGCGTCCGTGCACCAGGGCTTCGAAAACATCCGCCAATCCGACCACTTTTGCGAATTCACTGATTTTATCGCCCGTCAAACCCTGCGGGTAGCCTGAACCATCTTCACGTTCCTGTTCCTGAAGGACGACATCGACAATGTTGGGATAGTCGGACTTGAGATGCTTGACTATTTCGTAACCGTAATTCGGATGTTGTTTAATAATTGCGAATTCACTCGCGGTCAGTCTGCCATGTTTGAAAATGATATTGTTGGGAACGTTGATCATTCCTACATCATGCAGTAGAGCGGCCAATCCAAGTTTGGTAAGTTTTTCGCGATCGTACTTCATGCTGACACCGATTTTAATGGTGAAAATCGCGACATTAATGGAGTGCGAGACAAGCCAGGTGGCGTAACGCTTTCGCTGGATGGCCTTCAGGAATAAAAATTCACTGGAGGTGACGGATTCATAAACGGAAAGGATATATTTTTCAAGCGATTTCGGATCCAACGACTTCTTGTCTTTGATGCCCTGAACTACGTTTCCGAATACGCGATGCAGTTCCATATAAAGTTGGTTTGCCGCGTTTTCATCCTGGGTTTGAATCGCTTTCAGTTCGCTTTCGGAAGGAGTACTGGATTTGGATGAACTGATTTTGGGAAAATCGGCGGGTGTACGCGCTAAATCAGCCGCACGGATCGATTCGGACGAAGGTTTGGCTGGTGTTGGTGAGCCGCCTAAATTCTCGGTGATAGCCTTTTTTATGGCATCGAGACCACTGAAACCGACAAACGCACTTTCCCTCTTGTCGGAGGTTTGTTCGGTCTTCGGTTTATCTTCACTTTGTAAATCCTGAAAACTCTTCAGGACTTCATTCATCCGTGCCATGAATTATCTTTCTGAATCAATAATTCCACTGATTACGCTATTATCGAGTGAATCCAGGTGTTTTCCAAATCCGATGACCAAGCTTAAATCACAGATATTATTGATAATGCGGGGCGTGCCTTGCGAATATTTATAAATTTCCTCAATTGCCGAATCGGTGAAAATGCTGTCGTTCCGCCCGGCGACTTTCAGGCGATACTCGATATAAGCTTTGGTTTCTTCCGGATTGAAGCGCTTCAGGT
>JALOAB010000213.1 GCA_023229045.1 Fidelibacterota bacterium | reverse complement strand
CTGGTTTTCTTATTAATCGGGATATTGTTTTTCGTACACTTTCGCAATCTTCGAACGAAGTTGATTAAAACCAAAGAGGTCAAAACAGAAAGGGTAGAATAATGAAATTAAAAAACGATCGTTCGATTTTGGTTATCATCGATGTCCAGACAAAATTACTCTCGGTGATGTACAATTACCCGCTTCTGCTGGAGAATCTGAAAAAGCTCATTCGCGGCGCGCAGGTTCTGGATATTCCGATAATTTACACCGAACAATATCCAAAAGGATTAGGCGAAACTCATCCGGAAATTGCCTGCCTGTTGACGGAGATAGAACCGATTGCCAAAATGGCATTCAGCTGTTGCAGTGAAAATAAATTCATCGATGAACTACACAGAATTAATCGCGATCAGGTAATTATATGTGGAATTGAATCCCATATTTGCGTTTATCAGACTTGTCGCGATCTGATTGATAAAAAATATGAAGTGCATCTCGTGAACGATTGCATCTCGAGTCGTAAACTGGAAAACACTGAGCTAACTGTAAGCAAATTGCAACTATATGGCGTTTATCCCACGAGTGTTGAAATGGCGCTCTTCGAAATGCTGAAAGATGCCTCCAACAACGCCTTTAAACAAATTTCAAAAATCGTTAAATAGAAGGTGTTATGAATCTTACAAACATTCAAAATGAAATTCGTCGTCAAAAGTTGGACGGGTGGCTTTTCTACGATTTTCACAACCGTGACAAAATGGCCTATCACATTCTCGGATTGAATCCGAATATGTTCGTAACCCGTCGCTGGTACTATTTTATTCCGGCGAAAGGAATCCCCACCAAGTTGGTTTCGGCGGTAGAGGCGACTAAGATCGACGCCTTGCCCGGCGAAAAAATCGTTTACCGCAGTTGGGAGCAACAGCATCGGCACCTGCGCGAGATTTTGCAGAGTAGCCGCCACATCGCTATGCAATATTCGCCAAAAAATAATATTCCCTACGTTTCCGTTGTAGATGGCGGCACGGTTGAATTGATTCGCTCTTTTGGAGTGGAAATAGTATCCTCGGCTAACCTGGTGCAGGTATTTGAAGCGATTATCGATCAGGAAGGTTATCAATCCCATTTACGCGCGGGTAAGAAAATTCAAAAAATCAAAGACGAGACTTTTGCGCTGATCGGCGAGCGGATAAAAAACCGGAAAACTGTCACCGAGTATGAAGTTCAGCAATTTATAGTCAGGCGTTTTGCCGAAGAAGACCTGACCGATGATGATGAACATCCAATCGTGGGCGTCAACGAACATCCAGCCGATCCGCACTTCGAGCCGACCGCCGCTAATGCTTATGCGATCAAGCCCGGCGATACATTATTGATCGATCTTTGGGCTCGTGAAAAAACCGAAATGGCGATTTATTATGACATAACCTGGTGCGGTTACATTGGTTCTGATCCGCCGGCGAAATATGTCGAAATTTTTAAAACAGTCGTACAAGCCCGCAATGCAGCCCGCGATTTCATTCGCAAGAAGTTCGCGGCTAAAGAAACCTGCTACGGGTACGAGGTTGATGATGTTTGCCGGAAGGTAGTCGCTGACGCCGGCTACGACGATTATTTTGTACATCGCACCGGTCATTCGATCGGACATGTCGTGCACGGTAATGGCGTTAATATCGACAACCTGGAAACCAAAGACGAACGCGAACTGGTGCCCGGTATCTGTTTTTCGATTGAACCCGGGATTTATCTGCCGGGCGAGATGGCGGTGCGTTCCGAGATAAATGTTTTTATTACTAAGAACCGTCAGGTGGTCGTCGCAGGTAACGAACAGGAAAAATTGATATTATTATAAATAGGACAAAGTCTTTTAAATATAATGGAGGTAAAAAAATGAAAAAGATGAGTATCATTCTGATGATTTTGGTGACGCTTATTTGGGCCGGTTTAGCGACGGCAGGCGAGCCGGCAATCCAGAAGGGATCTACGGCTATTTTCTACGAGACCGGATTTGTGTCTATTGACGGGACGAAGTTGGGTGTACAGCATCTGGTTATGGACAAATTCGGCGCCGGTATCATTGTCGGTTTTTCAAACTTCAGCGAAGATAACGGCGATAAAAAACCCGAAAAAACGACCGATATGAGTCTGGATGCTTATCTTATCTATTATCCTGTCACAAAAGGATCGGTGGCTCTGTTTGCGGCTCCCGGAGTAGGATTTAGATATTGGAGTAATAAGGATAAAGACGATGGCTTTGATGATAGTCAGACCGACATTTACCTCGGCGCATCGATCGGAGCGGAATGGTGGCTTACCGATAACGTCAGCCTATCGGCGGAGAACTGGATGGGTTTGGGATTAACTATCAACAAGGATAAAGTCGCTGATACAAAGCTAACGGATACCTATTTAGGAATTATCCAAGATTCAAGCTATAACTTTACTCTCTCGTTCTATTTTAAATAGATTCTGATAACATCGAATCGTTATAGGAAAGGCTATTGATTTTGGCCTTTCCTATAATTTTTGGATCTGAGATAATTCTTCCAGAACGGCGCAGGCTTCATTTATCGATGAACTGCGCACCAGTTTTTCGCGGATTTCAGATACATTTCCGAAGCCGCGCAGGTACCAGCGGTAAAATTTTTTCATCTCTTTGTGGGCGACTTTTTCACCGCGATACTGAATTTCCATTTGCAAATGACGTTTACAGAGTTGCACTCTTGCGGGTGGCGAATCCGTGACTGAGGGTGGTTTATTATCCAGTAATTCGGAAACCTGGCGGAATATCCAGGGATTTCCGAGAGCGCCTCGTCCGATCATCACAGCCTCACAACCGGTTTCAGCGAACATCCGCAGAGCACCCGCCGGTGTGCAGACATCGCCACTGCCGATAACCGGTAATTTAATGGATTTCTTAATTTCGGCGATGAGCGACCAGTCAGCCGGATTGCGGAAACCATCGCTTGCCGTGCGAGGATGAATTGTGATGGCTTGGATGCCGGTTTGTTCCAGCCGTTGGGCGACATCGACGGCGACAATGGATTGACGATTCCAGCCCGAGCGCATTTTTACGGTGACCGGCACGGAAACCGCTTCAACCACAGCCCGGGCGATTTTCTCCAGCAGAGACGGATTTTTCAACAACGCCGCCCCGGCATTTTTTTTAATGACTTTCGGAACCGAGCAACCGGCGTTGATATCGATAAGATCAGGGTGAAACTCGTTTTGGATCAGATTAGCGGCTTCGGCCATGACTACCGGATTATCGCCGAAAATCTGCATACTAATCGGGCGCTCAAGGTCAGAAAAGCGCAGATAGTCATAAGTTTTTTCTGAACTGCGTGTCAGCCCGTCACTGCTGACAAATTCAGTGCAAACCAGACCCGCCCCATTCTCTTTGCAAATTTGCCGAAAAGCCTGGTTGGTATAACCAGCCATCGGCGCTAAAATCAGCGGCGGTTCGATCAGGACTTTGCCGAGAGTCAGAGAGTTAATATTGATTTACGAATTCCTGATAAGTAATTAAGGTTAATCATTTTCCGCTATTTACTAACACTTCATCCAGACCTTCATCGACAGATAAAAGAGTTGTTTCCAGAAGTGATTGGGCTAGAGTAATATCCAGGCTCACGTCGCGTGGTCGCGGCGCCGCTAGTGGGTGTTCGTCATGTTGGACAGCCTGGATCAAAGTCAATGGCAGATCCGACTTGCGACAGAGTTTTTCACCGAAGGCAAAGCGGCTGATAGGTTCCGGTCCGCCGATATGGATTATTCCGCAGAAATGAGATTTAGCCAATTCGATCAGCGCGCGAGCGGCGTTGTTAACGGCCAGCATACTGCGGAATTGATCGTGAAAAAGATTCAGCGGCGCCGGATCCGGTTCTTCTTTGCGTCGAATCAGTTCGCGCAGAAGCCATTCCGAACTGTAAATCCGTGGCAAGACTCCGCGACCATACATCAGCGCCAGTCGAACAACTATCGTATCGGGATTGAGCGAGAACGCACATTGTTCGGCATCCAATTTCGTTTTTGCGTAAACACTGAGCGGATTAGGTTGATCAGTCTCGCTATAATTGCCCTTTTTGCCGTCGAAAACCATATCAGTGGAAATATAAACCAAGCGGGATTTATTTTTATGACACCAATCGGCGATCCTCTCGGTGGCGATGACATTGTTTTGCCGGGCAAAATCCGGTTGGT
>JALOAB010000212.1 GCA_023229045.1 Fidelibacterota bacterium | reverse complement strand
GGTGAGGTCGACCAGACTGAAGAAGGCGCCAGATGTTTGGTTATGCGTTTATCGGGCGCCTGATCTCTGACCAGTTCGCGGAAAGTGCGAATTATTTGAGCGGCTTCGTAGTTTTTAAAGCCATTTACCTCAAAGAACAATCTGGCAAAAAGCTGACTTTCCAGTAAGGTGTTATAGGATGCACCTCGCGTGGTAAAATCGGCCAGGGCAATCGTTCCGAAGTTGTAAGTATCCTGCAGGTTGGCGGCCGCGTACTCGGCTTTGAGAGATTCGTCAATTTGCGAAAAATCATGCAGGCACTTTATGTAGTTTATGTAACTATTCGGCGTTGCATTCAGAGGCGGATGTTCAAGATGGGTATGGGTATTGATAAATCCCGGAAAAATGACACTGTTGCCCAGATCGATCAGTGGCGTATCGATTACCGATTGAAGTTTATCGGCACTTTCCACTTCAACAATCTGCTGGCCGCGGACAATAACTACACCTTGCTCGATTGGTGGTTTTGAAACCGGTATGACCCAGCGCGCCGTGTAACCATTTAAAAGTTCCGGATTTTCCGCTGGATTATTTAACATATTCAAAATTACTCCATTACTTTTACAATGAGATAAACCGTAATAATTTTATCGAATGGCGCGTTAAAAACCAAGTCTGGCGAATTGGCGAAGGTGATTTATCTTAGGCTACCAGCGCTTAATATGATATTTCCTTCCATTGGACTCGATTATCAAAGCCCGCTCCAGATCGGTGCGGTGGATAATAATGCCGAGCGATTCATAACGCGCCATTGTACTAATCGAAGGATGGCGAAATTTATTATTCTTGCCAACCGATACGACAGCGATATCCGGAGCCACCATTTCGATAAAAGGCTGACTGGAGGAAGTCGCACTGCCGTGGTGCGGCACTTTCAGAACATTAGCCTGCAGAAAAGAACGCCAGAGACACAGGTAATCCTCGGAATGTTTCTCAGCATCACCACAAAACAGAAAATTGGTGCGTCGATAACTGATTTTAATGACATTGGAATAATCGTTGAAACCATGTGGCGGATTAGCCAGGAAAAGTTTTGATGGGTGTAGAATGAAAATTTTCAGCGATTCGGCCAAATGAATACAATCGCCTGCGTACAGCCGCCTGACCGGAATTTGGAGAGAATCAGCCAACATGTGAATTTCGCGATAAACCTGCGACCGGGCAGTGACATCCGGTTCCCAGACCTCGCCAATCCGGAAATGGCGCATTAGAAACGGGGCGCCGCCGATATGATCGTTATGGGGATGGCTCAATTCCAGATAATCCAGGCGGCGAACACCTTTTCGCTTCAAAAAAGGCGCAACGGTGAATTCACCATAATCGCGGCGGAAAGTGCGATCGCCGGTGTCGATCAATAACGTTTTCCGGTTGGGGAATTCAACGAAAATAGCATCACCCTGCCCGACATCCAGATAGGTGATCTGCAGAACTGGTTTGACAAAGATCGCCGACCAGGTCCAGACATTCAAACCGATTAACAGACCTAAGGCAGTCGCTTTGCGGATTGCCTGCTTGTCGAGATTCAGCAACAGGAGCAGTGCCAGGTATCCACCGTAAAGCCCAAGCAATGAAATTGTCGGAACGGAAAGATAAGCCATCGGCACGCGTGCTGATAATTCTACGATTTTCAATAACAAACCGATCAGCAACATTTGTACTTCACCATAGACCAGATTAAAGCCTTGCCAGATGAAACCGAGTATAACCTGACCGAATCCAAGCCCGCCGATCAATCCAACCAGAGGCACAACGAATAGATTGGCCACCATTGAAATCAACGGAATCCGTTGGAAGTAATAGACCGTGATCGGCAAAGTTCCCAGCTGAGCCGAAACCGAGACGAGAAAAAGTTGCCAGACACTGCGCAGAAAGGAATTGGTGATATTGGCAGGCTTGAGCTTCGGCGGCAGGAAAAATTCCAGTCGTTTGTAAATGTAAACGATCGAAAGCACCGCCATAAAGGATAATTGGAATCCCATATCGAATAGCTGAAGGGGATCGCACAAAGTCTGGATCAGTGCCGCGGTGGCTATGGTGTTATAGACGTTGACGCGTTTTTCCCAGCCCTGTGCGATCAACAGCATAACAGCCATGATGACAGCCCGGTTGACCGAAGGTCGCAGATCGACCATCAAGGCATAAAAGATCAGCCCGCCAATAGTAATGATCATTTTCGCTTTGCGTGGAATTCGCATAAATCCCAGGATCAGCAGGATTACGAGCGTTACATAACCGACGTGCAGACCCGACACCGCCAGGACATGAATGACGCCGGTATCGACAAAGTTCTGCACGACTTCATCACTAACCTCTCCGCGCATTCCCACGATCAATGCCTTCAAGACTGCATTGGGTTTGCCGGTTATAGATTTGTCAATCAGGTCTTCAACTTTCATTTTGGCAATATTGGCAATCCGGTGCGGAGAAAAATTTTCATTTTGGGCAACGCTCAGCATCATACCTGATTCCAGATAGGCGGTGGCAAAAATGTGGTGATTGGCTAAATAGGTTTTATAATCGAATTCGCCGGGATTGCGGGGGCTCGCCGGCTGGTTAATCCGACTGGCGAATCGCACCAGATCGCCATATTTCAAATCAACCGGGGAGTTTTTGATCGTCAGAAGCAGTTTGCCGTCGTATTTTTCCCATTCCGGATGCTTGAGATACACCCGGATGAGGCGCACTTTCTGTGAACCGTTTGATTTAATTTCAGATTGTTCAACAAAAGCGAAGATACTATCCGGCTCGTCCGAAAATTCGAATTGCGAAAGGTGATTTGGGGTGATGTCGGTGCGATAGGCATGATTCATTCCACCTAACAGAAAACATAAAAGACTCATTACGATTAGCGACCGCGCTTGATTCGGTTTGATCAGACTGAACAAAAAACCGCTCAGCAACAATCCAAACCAGATTGCCGGTCCTAAATCGACGACATGATTCAGGATTATGCCGGTCAGATAAGCCAGGCCGATAAATGCTAAAGGGGCACGCTCAAGCGTGTTGTTGGACATAGTTACCGCGATGTTTGGTTTTAGTGTTTACTGACTAAAACACGGAAATCTTGGCGATTATGCTCAGGTATAACCAGTTGTAGGCGCTGGTAGCCGCGATGATGACAAGGGTGAAAGGCCAGAAATTAAAGCGGCTCTTGAAATTCAAGCGGTAGAAAAGGTATGACATAGATGAAGTGACCAGGGCAGAGAGCAATAATACACCAAGAGTAATAGCTAGACTGACAGTGGTCCCGGTTTTAAATATTTGAAAAAAAATAGTTGCGAAAAAGAGCGTGATGATGAAAATACTGGTATACCAGATGACATATCCGAGGCAATTATGGCCGCGTAAAAATTGGCAGAGCACTCCGAAAAAGAAACAGATCAATACCGAAATAGTACTCACCGTAAACCAGGTTAGGAAGTACTTGTTGAAGGTCTGCGTTGGGATCCATTCCCGATACTGGCGCAGAATATTGGGCTCGATGGAAACAAGAATTAAGCCGAAAAGGGCGATGCCGATCGTTATTAAGTAGCGATAAATATGTCTCCCGAGATTTAATTCCTCGATTTCCTCGTGATTAGTCATTATCTCATCTCCTGAGGTTAAGGAAGTCATTTTTGGATCAAAGCCCGCCGGGCTTCATTCAGCCAGAAATCGGACTGTTCTATCTGTCCTTTCTGACGCGCCAGGACAATTCGCAGAGCGGTTTCGATTTTGATTTTCTGATTGTATTTATCTTCATAAAAAGCGTTCAGTAATTCAATGATCTGGTCAATGTCTTCGATCTTCTGCGGTGGGAAATAGACTGAAATCCGCGTGCGCATCTGATTGATGTAGAATGGCACCGTAAAATTGAACTCGCGTTTTTCCTGGTCTATTAGTCCCAGTTGAATGATCTCGTCGGATTTTTCGAGTCCTTGCAGGTATCCCAGCAACCAATAATACTTATTGTCATGTCGCATGCGTTTCCAGATCGATCCATCGATTTCACGGGAGTTCTGAGCCAGAGCCGGCGCGGCGTTCCCAAACGCTATTCCTATGAGAGCGATGATCGGTAACCAATTGCGAACTATTCGCACTATTTTTTTCCTTCCTCATCGAAATGGTTAATGATCGGATAGCGCCGTCCCAGTCCGAAGGCCTTGCCGGTGAT
>JALOAB010000211.1 GCA_023229045.1 Fidelibacterota bacterium | reverse complement strand
TGGTCTGGATCATTAATGTTTACCCGGAACTCGGTTTTGTCAATCGTCTGCAAAAAACATCCAACACTTTCAGTCTGTTGAGTCGGCTTGAGCATAAAGTTGTCGAAGTTGCTCAACTCGAAGACCGTTTGGAAGGTCTCCGAAAAAATCTGCGCAGATCTGTTTTTCTGCCGGAGGATCCATCTCCTGAGACCGACACTATTGATATTGTTCCACCGCTCAGCCTTCCCTGATTAAATCCCATCAGAAATGTCAGAACCTATTAATGAATTAAACGATAAACTCGGCTTCGATAAAATCATCGAATTAATTCGGGATTTGGCTTTATCATCTGTCGGAAAAGACCTTTGCGATACGATCCGTCCTTTAACGGACATCGAGACCATTCGGCGCATGCAAAATCGCATCAGCGCCTTACAAGCCATTCTGGCTGACGGCGATGTCTTACCGCTGAACTCTTTTCCCGATTGCCGGGCAGAATTACAGCGTTGTCGGGTCGCCGGGACTTTTCTTTTACTCGATAACCTGATCCAGATCGACCGACTGCTTGAACTTGTTGAACGGCTACGTCAATTTTTCAAGGCTCGCCGTCAAAAAATGATCATACTGGAAACGCTATTCGCCGATCTCGAACCGCTACCGGCTGTACGTAAAAATATTTCAACTATCATCGCCCCGGACGGTACTATCCGCGATAATGCCAGCCCGGAGTTAAACCGCATCCGGCATGAAATCCGCGCCGGTCAGCGTCGGCTGAATCATGAAATCGTGCGCCTGATGGACATCGCCCGGAATCAGCTATGGCTACATGAAGACCAACCCACCATTCGCGACGGGCGATTGGTTATGCCTCTGCGGGCTGAGTCAAAACGTAAAATCAACGGCGTCATCCACGGACAATCGGCGACTGGCGCGACAGTTTATGTCGAACCACTCGAAATCGTCGAGATCAACAATGCTCTCAAAGAGCTTGAACTGGCCGAGAAAGCGGAAATCGAGCGTATCCTGCGGCAGGTAACGGATAGAATCCGACCGGATTTCCATTCATTACAAAAAAATATCCAGATTCTCGGTGAACTCGATTGCCTGAATGCCTGTGCGCAGTTCGGCCTGAAATTCAAATGTACCCAGCCTATCATCGATGAAAACGGCGGCAATTTCGGCCTGCGCCGGGCGCGGCATCCGCTGTTAGCCTTGCACAAAGAGGTCATTCCACTGGAATTCGAACCACCGGTGCGGGCGGTCGTAATCTCCGGCCCAAATGCCGGCGGTAAAACCGTCGCTATGAAAACGGTCGGACTTCTATCACAGATGGCGATGAGCGGTTTAACAATCCCGACCGAAGAAGAGAGTCGCCTGCCACTCATAACACGCTTCCTGACCGATATCGGCGACCAGCAATCGATCGAAAACGACCTTTCGACCTTCTCGTCGCATATCGACAACCTGAAGACTTTCCTGGAAACCGCTGATGAGCGCTCGCTGGTTTTAATTGATGAACTCGGCACCGGCACCGAACCGACCGAGGGCGCGGCGCTCGGACAAGCGGTGCTCACGGAACTGGTTGCCGCCGGGAGCCTGATAATCGTCACCACCCACCACAATGCCCTGAAGGAATTCGCTCAGAAACAGCCGGGCGCCGTCAATGCCGCCATGGAATTCGACACCGCTACTCTGGCGCCGACTTACCGTCTCCAAATCGGTCTGCCGGGCAGTAGTTATGCCTTTGAAATCTCCGACCGGCTGGGTCTGCCGGAAGCTATCGTGCGGAAAGCCCGCCAAATCGTCGGCGAGGAGTCAGTGCGCTTGACCAATCTTCTGCGCGAAGTCGAGCAATTGCGTTCGGAAGTCGATTGCGATCGCCGTACTATTGCCCAGAACAAGAAAACGCTCGATAAATTGGTTGGCGAATACGAGACCAAACTGGCGACTCTGCGTGAAAAAGCCGAACACGCCGACGCCGATCTAGCGCGTCAATTGGAGGACGCGGTGACCGAATCCCGTCGCCGGATAGAAAATACCGTCAAGGAAATTCGTGAAAAGTCGGCTGAACCAGCCACGATCCACACCGCTCATCAAACTCTCACCGAAATCCAGGCTACTGCTCAAAAAATTAAAACGCGCACAAAAAGCGCTCAACCGTCCGTCCAAACAGATTGGCAGGTTGGCGATACCGTCAAGATCGAAGGCGTCAGCGAGCCGGGCGAGATTATCAAGATCGGCGTCCAGAATAACCGCTTCGGCATCGTCGCTGGCGGTAAAACGCTCTGGGTCAAACGCGAAGCTCTTCAACCTTATCAGAAAACTGCACCACAAGAAAAGCAATCAGCACCGACGAAAGTTCAAACTGAAATGTTGTTTTCACCGCGTCTGGACCTGCGCGGTATGCGCTACGACGAGGCTGAGAGCGCTCTGCAAAGATTTCTCGATCGCGCCCTGCTGGCTGGTCTGAACCAGGTCGAAATTATTCATGGCAAGGGCACCGGCGCTCTGCAAAAAATGACGCAGGAAGTACTCCGAACTTACCCCGGCGTGCGCAGTTTTCACTTTGAAGACTTCGATAGCGGCGGCACCGGCGCGACGATCGTAGAACTGTAAAGCTACACGGAGTTCCACAGAGGGAACGCGAAGGTACACGGAGAATTTCTTTATTCTTAAAAGTACTTATAAGTACTTTTAATGCACTCCGTGATACTCCGTATAACCTCTATGCTACTCCGTATCAGTTTTTGTGCTTGTTATTTTTTTTAATTCGGCTTATTATTTCAAGGTGTATTAAAAAACTGGGGAAATTGGAATGAAGAAGCTTCTTTTTGCTGTCGGCGTACTTTTAATCGGGATGGTCAATGCTCAGATCAACATCGCCGTCATGGATTTTAAAGGTATCGCCATTTCATCTAATGACGCAATCGCGTTGACTGACCGCCTGCGCGCAGAACTCTTCCTAACCGGCAAATTCGTCGTGCTGGAACGCGAGAAAATGGACGCTATTCTGAATGAACAGCAATTTCAGCTCTCCGGCTGTACTTCGGATGCCTGTGCCGTGGAAGCCGGACAACTCCTGGCAGTTGAACAAATGGTCGCCGGAAGCATCAGCAAAATAGGACAAACCTATTCGGTGACCGCCCGCTTGATCAGTGTCGAAAAAGGGGATGTGCTGGGTGTCGGCAAGTGTGACCTTAAGGGTGATATTGGCGATGTAATAAACTGTCTGAATGGCGTCGCCGGTCAACTGGCAGGCAAACAACCTGTCCCGCGTAGTGAACCAATGCTGAAACAAGCGCCGGAAACAACAAATAATGAGCGACTAACAGAAGAAACAATCTATACAGGCACTGTTACGGATATCGATGGCAATACGTATCAAACAATTAAGATTGGAAATCAGTGGTGGATGGCAGAGAACCTGAAAGTGACCCATTTTCGGAATGGCGACATCATACCCAATATTACCGACAATACTAAATGGAAAAAACTGGCTACCAGCGCTTATTGTAACTATGATAATAACTCAGAGAACGTAGAAATTTATGGCCGTCTATATAATTGGTATGCGATCAACGACAGCCGTAATATTGCTCCGGAAGGATGGCATGTGCCAACTAATAATGAATTACAAATATTAGTCGATTATTGTGGAGGATCTTATAAAGCAGGCGGGAAATTGAAATCCACCAGCGGCTGGTACAAGGATGGCAACGGAACTGATAATTACGGTTTTGCCGCGTTGCCCGGGGGCTATCGCTACTACAATGGTAGCTTCTACGATCTGGGTTACTACGCCTTCTTTTGGTCGTCTACGGAGCACGGTAGTAGCAATACCTGGTACCAGAAGTTGTACTACGACTTGCCACGCGTCTACCGGAACTACTACGATAAGCGATATGGTTTTTCAGTGCGTTTGGTGAGGGATTAGACTATTTGACTATTATGGAGTGTCCCGACCGTGTCGGGGCTCGTCGTCGCAGACGACGTTTTTCTGCGAACTGCGTTCGAAAACATCGACACGGTTGATGCATTTAATGGAAACCAGTTTTCATTGGGGTCAAACTGGTTTCGGATGAATAGTTATACTAGCATTAAGCGATAGAACTTGAGTTAAGTCGCGCCACCTTAGCATTTTTCTCACCCGGTTGATTGAGTCCGGGCGACTTGACTCAAGTTCGATTCCGTTGTCGATCCACTCAGGTTATGTCAAGCTGAAGG
>JALOAB010000210.1 GCA_023229045.1 Fidelibacterota bacterium | reverse complement strand
AAAGTATATTTAGGTGGAATGACAAAAGCCGCCACAACCTTCATGCCGGCTTCTTTTATAGCCGAAATAATTTCGAATCCGTACCAAATCTTATATCCATCGGCTTCAGACTGTAAAAATACCGGTTGGGCAAATACCGATTCAACGGATTTACCTCTTACCGATGGTTTATGTTCTTCAAATATCGGCGCGCAGGATAGCGGCGGATGAATTTTACTGAGGTCGATTTTTTTGATCTGCAAGGAAAGTTTCTCTTTTAAGTTGATATTTGGCGAGCTTGTCGGCGTAAATATTAGGCAGTTCGGGATGTTTGGCGCGGCCGGCGCTCAGAATGGTCAATTTTTTTATGATTTCGTCCAGGACTAATTCGGTTTGCCGAGGCGTGAGGTCGGCTTGCAGAATTTTCTCCAGCGCCAGAACCCGATAACGGTCCATGCCCCAGTATTTGCGCGAAAGTTGATCGGCGTGACCGCCGGTTTTGACGATCAGTTTTTCGGGCAACAGCCCAATTTCATATTTCAGGGCGATCCGCAACCAGAGATCGTAATCCTCGCAAACCGGCAAACTGGCATCGAAAACGCCGACATCGTTGAATACTTTTTGATGGACGATCACCGCCGAGGGGCTAACGATACAGAGCGGCAGGCATTGAGGAAAAATCCAGCCCGAATATTTGCGATGTTTTTTCATCGGATTGACCGCGACGCCCCGCCGGATCCATTTTTCGTCGGTCTGCATAACCAGCCACTGCGGATTTTCTGCCAAGCACTCCATCTGGCGCGCCAATTTCTGCGGCAACCAATAATCATCTGAATCGAGGAAAGCCACCCAGGTTCCTTCGGATTTCTCCAGACCAAGGTTGCGGGCTGAGGAAACTCCCGAATGTAACTGTGAATAATAGCGAATGCGCTTTTTATGTGTACGGATAATTCGGCTGGTGTCGTCGGTACTGCCGTCATCGATTACAATCAATTCAAAATTCCGGTAGGTTTGGTTCAAAACGGACTCGATGGCTCGCCCCAGACTGGCTTCCCGGTTATAGGTTGGAATAATGACAGAGATTTTTCCCGGATCATCCATTTTCTGTCTCCGTACGATATTTATTCAATAACACATCGATCAAACTCAATCCGTTCTCCGCTAAGATACGGGCTGAGGCATTCAGGTTTTCCCGGAAACTCGTCTCAGCCGCGGAATCGGCCTGATCGGTGATTATTTTAAGACAAAAAAATGGAATCCCGCGGCGCTCGCAGAATTCGGCGTAAGCAAATGCTTCCATATCAACCGCGTTAGCCTGGTAACTTTCCTGAATTTTTTCGCGTTCAGCAGTTGAAATCACCGGAGTGGCGTTCGAAAAAAGCGTCCCTCTTTTCCAAGTGACTGTTAGCGATTGCTCGGAAAAATTAAATTCGTTCTTCGTCTGAATCACTTTTAGCTGGTTGTCAACCAGGCTACAAAAACGATCCGGCCAGAAAACGGTTAGCGGAGCAATTTTCGTATCGATAGCGCCGGCGCTACCGATATTCAAAATCAATAAATGAATATTCTGAGCAAATCTTAAGTTTAAGCGACGCCGGGCGTTATCCAGTCCTTTTCCGGTAATTATAAAATCGAAGGAAATTCCGGGGTAGCAAGCTTGCCGCTGTTTGATTAATTGCATTAGATTGGCGACTTCCGCTTTAAAAGCACTTCCGATCAGAACAACCCGTTGCGGTTTTATGGTATCACTCGAGATTGACATGCTCGTCTATCCGCGGATTGCTCCGAAGGTCATCAGAACGGGATCTGAACTTTTCAAGGTTTTTGGAAGAAATCGAAAAACACTCAGGAACGATTATGCGACGATCGCTTCAATCTGTTCGTCTTGTTCAGCGGATTCGTTCGGGGCAACTGCTTTAGTCGGTCTTAAACTGGCAGTAATCACGTCTTTCCAGCTTTCTTTGGGTAAGGTCGTGTACCAGCCGCAATTATTACATACTTTGTAATAAACCTTATTCCCAAAGTAAGTGTTCTTCCGATATACAACGTTACCGGAGCACTTTTGGCATTGTTCATTGATTTTACTGTCGTAAGGCTGTGCGCTTCCCTTCTTGCCGCTGTTGTTAAAATTATCACTCATGGTGATTGGGCCTTTGAAATTTAATTACTTCGGATTTCTGACATTTACTACTAATAAACCGGTAGATAATGATTATTTGCTATTCGTTTTCTACCGGCTAAATATTCGTATTTCTTACGTTAATTGTCAAGGATTAATTTGCAAAAAGGAAAAATATTTTCCCGATTTGTCTCTTTTCCGCCCATTAACTAACTTTATCCGAGGAGAATTATAGATGAATGGTAAAATGTATCCGGTTCCATTTCCCCGTCTGCTGGAATGGATTAAAGGCGAATATCGCCATCAGCGCTCGATTTTTGGGATTAATTCGGTTAATTTTTATAAAACGCCCGGTTCGCATGAATTCAAATTAGGCGACCAGTCTTGTTGGCGTCCGTTGGGACCGGCGGCCGGACCGCATACCCAGATGGCTCAGAATATCGTCGCCGCCTATCTGACCGGCGCGCGTTATTTCGAGCTAAAAACCGTTCAGCAACTCGATAATCTTGAGATTGCCAAACCCTGCATCGCGGCTGATAAGGAGGGCTACAATACAGAGTGGTCAACAGAGTTAAGCGTTCCCGAGGCATTCGACGAATACCTGAAAGCCTGGCTGGCGATCGCTTACATCAGACACTCGATCATAAAAGAATGGTCTGGAGAAACTCACCGATACATTTTTAATATGAGTATCGGCTACGATCTGGCCGGAATCCAATCGTCTAAAATCGACCATTTTATTGAAAACATGCGATTAGCTGAAAAAACGCCGCAGTTTAAGAAATATTGTAAACACCTGATCGAAGTTGAAAAATTTACTTGGTCGACTTCGTCCGATATTTCCAGTTCAATTACGCTTTCGACGATGCACGGCTGTCCGCCCGGCGAAATCGAGGCGATCGCGACCTATCTGCTAGCTGAGAAGTGCCTGCATACTTATGTCAAACTCAATCCGACTCTACTCGGTTTCGATTTCGTGCGTTCCACTCTTGACCGCACCGGTTTCCGGCATATTCAGTTGAATCCGGCTTCCTTTGAACGCGATCTGCAATTTGTTCAAGCTATACCGATTTTAAAGCGTCTGCAATCTCTGGCGATAAAAAATAACCTGACATTCGGCGTCAAACTCTCCAATACATTAGCAGTGATAAATAATCAGGGCAAACTGCCGGGGGAAGAGATGTACCTTTCCGGCTCCGCTCTGTATCCCTTGACGATCAACCTGGCATTTCGTCTCGCGCAGGTTTTTGACAGCAATCTGCCGATTTCATATTCCGGCGGCGCAGATTTTTTCAATATCGGAAAAATTCTGTCAACCGGCATCGCGCCAATTACCGTTGCGACCAATCTGTTGAAACCCGGTGGTTATTTGCGTCTGAGACAATTAGCCGAAGAAGTTGACAAACACTCCGGCGCCTGGGAAAGTGGTAAGGTCAATCTGGAAATCCTTGCTCAACTCGCCGAACAGGCGATTCCACCGAACCGGCAGAACATTTATATCGAACCTAAACCTGTACCTAAAGCCGCGCGCAGACTGCCGCTATTCGATTGCTTCATTGCGCCGTGCCAGGAACGCTGTCCGATCCATCAGGACGTCGCCAATTACCTGCGATTCGTTAATAAATCCGATTTTGATAATGCCCTCGAATCGATCCTGATGCAAAATCCTCTGCCTAACATCACCGGCTACATTTGTGATCATCAATGTATGTCAGCCTGCACGCGCAATTATTATGACAATCCGCTGGCAATTCGTGATATGAAAAGGGTCGCCGCTGAAAACGGTCACATTCAGTCTCAAAAAGTCACAAAGAAAAAATCAACAGCGAAAAGAGTTGCCATTCTCGGCGCCGGGCCGGCTGGTTTAGCCACGGCTTTTTTCTTACAAAAAGCCGGCTTTTCCGTGACGGTGTTTGACCGGAATCCACAGGCGGGCGGCACAGTACGTTTCATCATTCCGGGCTTTCGCCTGCCGCTGTCTGCCATCGAGCGCGATGTTCGATTCATTGCCAGTCAGGGAGTCGGGTTTATCTTCGGGCAACCATCCAATCTGACAATTGAAGAACTCCGGCAAAATGGATTTGATTACATTGTTCTGGCAATCGGCGCCGG
>JALOAB010000209.1 GCA_023229045.1 Fidelibacterota bacterium | reverse complement strand
AGAGGATGCAGACTGATCAAAATTCCTCTTTTGAGAATAAAACTTGAGTAAAGCGGTAAGACCTGAGCGATTCTTCTTCCCGATATTCATCGGGACTCAGAATGACAATGCCGGGAATTGTGTAAAAAAAAAAGGGAATACCGCGGTGTGCCCCAACAAATATCAAATAATCTTTGCTCCGGAGGAGAGCCTTCGGCTCGTTCCTCTGCGCCTTTGCAAGAAAAGTATAGAGTTATGGTTACGCCGCAGGAGCAGTGTAACCAGAAAGTTTACCTCGGAGAGGTTATCCAATCTTGATCCCCTGACGGGGAATAGTTTTCCTGGTTTTGAGGTTTTATAATACTCTGACCGCTCCGCGGTGGTTACCGCGGCGTGCCCCAACAAATATCAAATAATCTTTGCTCCGGAGGAGAGCCTTCGGCTCGTTCCTCTGCGCCTTTGCGAGAAAAGTATAGAGTTAGGGTTACGCCGCATGAGCAGTGTAACCAGAGAATTGTGTATAAATAAGAAGGGCGCACCGCCGTGCGCCCCTACATAAATAATCTTTGCTCCGGAGGAGAGCCTTCGGCTCGTTCCTCTGCGCCTTTGCAAGAAAAATATAGAGTTATGGTTACGCCGCAGGAGCAGTGTAACCAGAGAATTGTGTATAAATAAGAAGGGCGCACCGCCGTGCGCCCCAACAAATTATAAATTACTTTGCGTCTTTGTTCCGCAGGAACTCCTCACGGAGCGAGAGATTAGGTTCTCCGCCTTTGCGAGAGATTACTTCACGAAGACCACTTTCTGCATAGAGGTATGATTGCCGGATTGCATGCGGATAAGATAAATCCCCGCGCTGAGGTTCTGCGGTTGCCAGTTCAGAGAATAAGCGCCTTTAAGAGCATAAGCGCTGATAAGTGTTTCTACTAATTCGCCGCGCAGGTTATAGACTTTCAGCGACATCTGACCATTTTCGATTAAGCCATAAGGAATCGTCACACTCGGGTTGAACGGATTCGGATAAGCGGCTTGCAAGCCGAACACCGTCGGCGTCTGCCCATCCTCAACCTCAACCTTAACCTCAACCTCCTTATGTAAGGTGACCTTCCCGCTGTAATCCACATCGCCGAGGCGATAGAGATAAGTTGCGCCCGGCACGATCGCCGCGTCGGTATAGGCATATTCATGCTTTTCCGAGGTACTGCCGTGACCCTCCAAGGCCATATCCGTCAGATAATTAGCCACCTGTTTCCAGTCTCCTGTTTCCTGTCTCCTTTGAATGATAAAACCCAGATTTTCCGTCTCGGACTCAGTCGTCCAGGAGAGGGCAACCCCGCTACTCTGCGCAACCGCCGCGAAGTCGGTCAGTTCCACCGGCAGAGACCGATCCTCGCCATCCTGCCAGGAAAGATAGGGATAACCGTCATTGATCGAACCTGATAAATCCCAGTAATCGTTACTGTCATTGGCGGATTCACCTTCAAAATCCCAGCCAGCCGAGGTAAAGGTTGCCAGCGTTTTCATCTCTATCGTGGTCTTGGCAGTGGCTCCGGTGCCCGTGATCTGACCCGATGCTTCACTATCAAAGAAATTGGCGTTGTAAGTTCCGGAACTTGTAGGTCCAACAAATCCTTTATCTGTTGGATTTGTATATCCTGTATAGCTGACCGATCCGGTGGAGTAGCAATAATTAATTGTAGCATCATTATAATTGTACCCGCAAAAACCGCCAATTTGTTCATTCGTGCTGCCAGATGCCCTGGTGACAGCGCCCCGGCTGTAACTATTACTGATGGTGGCGTTATTATATCCCACGAACCCGCCAACAGAAGTTTTACCACTCACCGCGCCTGTGCTGTAACTATTACTGATGGTGTATGAATAATTCTGTCCCACGAACCCGCCAACAAAATTAGTACCACTCACCGTGCCTGTGCTGTAACTATTACTGATGGTGGCTGAAGAATTATATCCCACGAACCCGCCAACATAATCAACAGTACCACTCACCACGACTGTGCTGTAACTATTACTGATGATGGCTGAAGAAGAATTCTGTCCCACGAACCCGCCAACAGAAGTTTTACCACTCACCGCGCCTGTGCTGTAACTATTACTGATGGTGGCTGAATGATTCCGTCCCACGAACCCGCCAACATATGAAGCACCTGTGATATTCACGTCAATCAAGCCGAGATTCTTTACTTCATCGCCGGAGCCATCAATATAGCCAAACAGACCGATATAGTCATTTGATCGATTTATGTAGAGATTGGAAATCGTATGATTTTGTCCATCATAACTGCCAGTGAATTTTATCGTACCATTCCCGATGGGCGTCCAGCCCGCGCCGCCGTCCCAGTCGGTGATGTTGGTATCGGCAAAATCAATGTCTGCCGTCTGCTCAAAATATTTATCCCATGAAGCAGAGTGCAGGCTGATCCAGTAGAGATTCTGCCAGGTGGCGATCTGGTAGGGTGAAATTTCTGTACCGCTACCTGATGGTTGGACCGGTTCCTGTCCCAGCGCCATGGCGCTCGCAAAGAGCAGTGTCAACATCGTGATTAACAATTTTTTCATGGTTTTCTCCTTTTCCCGGTTCCGTTATTATACTGAATTTTCCCGCGTGTAACAGGTGCAGATTAAAGCCTCATTAAGCGGCGATAAAAATATTTTATTAGTTTATAAAGTTCTTAAAGTGTTTAGATATGATAGTAACCCTAATATCATATACATAAAAATAAAATCTATGCACTTAAATTTTATAATATTTCAATAATCAAAGGCGATAATACATATAAATAAAAATAATAACAAGGAAATAATCTGCGGGCGAGGTTCCATTTCAGGTCATGTGCAATGACACAAGCCGTAAGTCATGAAAATATCGGTTTATTCTGGTTACGCCGCAGGAGCAGTGTAACCAGAAAGTTTACCTCGGAGAGGTTATCCAATCTTGATCCCCTGACGGGGAATGGTTTGTCTGGTTTTGAGGTTTTATAATACTCTGACCGCTCCGCGGTGGTTACCGCGGTGTGCCCCAACAAATATCAAATAATCTTTGCTCCGGAGGAGAGCCTTCGGCTCGTTCCTCTGCGCCTTTGTTCCGCAGGTCACAATGGACTCCTGATGGAGAACTCCTCACGGAGCTAGAGAAACCGGCTACCGGAGCGTTAGTGGTAATGTAACCATACAGCCAACCGTGACGGGTAACGGGTAACGGGTGACATGTAATTCGTTATACGCGATGAGTAACTGTAAACTCGTAACTCGCCCGCCTTTTCTGCTATCGCGTAAAACTCGGGCAGGCAACTCGTAACTTAAAAAAACGAATCATTGATTTTCACCACGCGCCCGGATTATATTAAACCGTGATGTCATTTAATCAGGAAAAGATTTAAAAGCGAAGGAAGCGAATCATGTGCGGACGCAAGACTCTCACAAAAGGCAAAATGGAAATCATCGAGGAGCTCTCCATCAAAGACTGGGACAAATCGCTCGACATCCAGCCGAATTATAACGTCGCCCCGACGACCATCATGCCGATTCTGCTCTATAACGATGGACGCGTCGTGCGACCGATGCGCTGGGGTCTGATCCCGTCCTGGACGAAAGACGCCTCCGCCGTGCCGATCCTGATCAACGCCCGTTGTGAATCCCTGACTGAAAAACCATCCTTTCGCGGACTTCTGGACGCTAACCGCTGTATCGTCATCACCGACGGCTATTACGAATGGCAGAAAACCACTTCCGGCAAACAACCATTCTATATTCACCATCCGCAGAGCCGCATTCTGACGATGGCCGGACTCTATAGTCAATGGAAAGACCGGGACGGACAAATCCTGCTGACCTACACCGTAATCACGACGCCCGCTAGCGCCGAACTGCAATTTATCCACGAACGCATGCCCGCGATCCTGACACCGCCGCAAATCGATACCTGGATCGACTGCAACCACTACGATTCCAAAAACGCGCTGACGTTGCTTCAGCCGTCGCAAATGCCGCTGACCCCTTACCCGGTTTCGGCTTTTGTCAATTCCATCCGGAATAATTCCGCCCAATGTCTGCAACCAATCAACTTACCACCCGAACAGACCTCTCTGCTGAATGAATAGTAGTAAAATTATTATCACCGGAATTGTCCAGGGCGTCGGCTTCCGACCCTTCATCTACAATCTGGCGCGCGACCTGCAACTCACCGGCTACGTACAAAATGACTCCCACGGCGTGACAATCGTCGTGCAGG
>JALOAB010000208.1 GCA_023229045.1 Fidelibacterota bacterium | reverse complement strand
AATGGCTTCCTTCCAGTGATTCGAATCCAGATCGAGATCGCGGGCAAAAGCATTGCCGGTACCGACCGGTAAAACTCCAATCGGAATCCGACGGGTGGATTGATTCTGGAAGTAACCGTTAATGACTTCAAACAGGGTTCCGTCGCCGCCGGCGGCTACCACTGCGTCGTACTTCTCGAAATCAGCCTCTTTGACGAGGGTAATGCCGTGTTCGTGATAATCGGTCGTCATCAGATCGAAGTTCACATTATTATCTTCGAAAATGGATTCGACATCCGGCAAAATTTTCTGCGCGTGTCCGTGTCCGGCGAAAGGATTATATATCAGTAAAATTTTCATAGTAGTACCTCGATTAGGAAATTGTATCGCTTTTTAAACGACCAGATGGATCAATTCCGGTAGAATAGTGTAACGGCAGGGCGGGAAGCCGATGATTTCGCCGTCGGTCTCGATGGGCACATTTTGCCCGGGCACGTTAAAGCTCAGGCTTTGCACGCGATGGTACTCGGCCTGCGGCGATTTCAGAATCGTGCCGGAGTAAAGCAGGGGAATCATCTGAAAAGTATGGATAGCGTCCATGGCGTCGATCGTGGCGACGTGCAGGTGATGATCGTTATAATTGGTTGCTACTCCGTAATTCATACCGCCGCCGAAATAGGGGCATTTGAAAACGGTGATGTTTTTTATTTTTCTGGTAGCGAATGGACAATTTTCAAACGAGATGCGGCTATCCATATTTTCAAATTGAAGAACGGTCTTGATGCCGGCGCTGACCGCGGCCAGATCAATATTTATTCGCTTCAGTAAATTCATTATCGCCCGGTTCTGATTGAATTTTTCGATACTGCGGCTGATAACACCGATGCTGGAATTAGCCAGGAAATAGCGGGTTACTTTTTCAGCCCGGGCGTTCAGGCATTCGACTTTGCCGACATCGACCAGATAATCCTGGCCGTCGCTGATGCGTTGCAGAAGAGTCTGCGGATTTGAAAACATTTTAGCCACATCGCAACTACTGCCGGCGGTCAGATAAACCAAGCGCAGGTCGGGATTGATCGGGCGATCTTTTTCGATCATTCCATTGAGAGCTTCATTTAAAGTGCCGTCGCCGCCGAAAACGATGATGCGATCGGCGCCTTTGGCAAGTCGTTCGCGGGTCAAAACCGTCGCATGCCCGTGATATTCGGTGATATGAAAATCGATACTGAATCCGGCTTGAGTTGCCATTGCCAGAAAATCCAGCCAGCGTCGGCGGGCTTTGCCGCCACAGGCTTTGAGATTACAGATAACGGAAATCCCTTTATTCTTTTTCAATGTAATGACAGATCCTCCCAGATTTGACCTTGACGCAGGGCAGAAATGATTGCAGTGGAATTTTCGCTGGCAGTCTTAAAAGCAAGGTAACAGTTGAGGGGAATTTTCAATCGCGGATATCCGGAAAAAAGGATACCCAGCCGGGAGTTTTGATGAAAGCCGAACCGGAAAAGGCGGAACTGTGGTCTTTTTTCATTAATTAAAAAACGAATTAAAGCGCGTGCCGCGCGAGATTCACCATCCTCATAAACGAGATGCCGGATGTTCAATTCAGTGAGCGGTTCGCCTTCCGCCGGCAGAAATTTGAAGGGCTTTAGTAAACCGGCGGCCGTCTTGAGCCACCCGCCGTAATGTTCAACGATCGTTTGCTTGAAATCCGCCTGATCCCAGAACGAAAGCGCCGCAACCGGGCGACCATCCTTTTCGGCAATCAGCAAATTTTCCGGACCAAAGTTCGGCTGTTTAAGAACAGCCGCAAGGCGCGCCGGCGTCCATTCAACCGTCAGCGCATAATTTTGAAAAAATCCGGCGAATAATTTTGCCAGCAATTCAAGATCGCTTTCCCGAAACGGTCGGATCAGATATTGTCCGCTGACTTTCCGCTTAAAAAGCGGCCAGATGTAACTCAGGTGAAATTGTCCGAGCAGATGAAAGGGTGGCATGCCGAGGCGTCCCACCAGGATCGGCGCCATAGCGGTATTATTTTCCATGGTAATGACGATCGCGAGTTCGATGGGAGTTGCCCGCAGATGATCGGCGACGGCGCTCATCAGACGAAAACTGGTTAGCCCTTTGCGCGCCGCCGCGGCGACTTTGATCCCGCCGATGTAACCGATCAGCGTCTTTCGACCTAACAGCACGACTTCCCGCAGGCAACAGCCGATCGCGCCGGCGATCACGCCATCCTGTTCGGCAACGAATACCCGGGCGTCGTCGCCCTGCAAATTCGCGAGTTGAAAATAATCGGGCGCGCGGTCGACATTAACAGCCAGACGGCTTTCCATCGGCGCAGAACGTGACAGGGCGAGCAGGCTTTGATTGTCATTGATGTTTGCCAGACGGATTTTCATACGAGTCTGAATTAACAAAAGTTTTTCATGAATGGAAAGCTGAAAATCGCGGTTGGTTATCCGGCGCTAAGTCTGATTTTGGAATCCGAACGGAAATGATTAAAATTGACCGCAAAATGGAGATTTGTCTATGAACATTCCGACTAACACTTCGATAGGATTTGGCGTTTTTATAACTCTGTTGGCGTTTTCGATAGTCTGGTTTTTGTGGCTGATGTACCGGCGGATTGCGGTTATCGCCAGTGGTCAGCCGCAGAATCGCTTTGACCGGATTGGGAAACGCATCGGGGCTTTTTTCACACTGGGAATCGCGCAAACCAAAATCCGCGACCGACGTTTTCGCAGTGCCGGTATCATGCATGCTTTTATTTTCTGGGGATTTCTGGTGGTAGCGGTCAACACAATCCAAATGCTCGGGCAGGGCTTTAATCCTGATTTCGTTTTGCCGGGTTTTCATGCCGGTCAAATTATCGGACGAATTTATCTCTGGCTCAAGGATATTTTCGAAGTGCTGGTGCTACTGAGTGTGCTATACGCACTTTACCGCCGCCTGGTTGTACGCCCGGAACGTCTGTCGCTTTCAGTTGCCGCCAATCTGATTCTGGTAATGATCGGAGTCTTGATGGTAACCGATTTATTGATGACCGGAATCGTGACGGCGATTGACAGAACCGCGGATCGGACTTGGGTAGGTGCAATAATGGCGCGGATGTTTGTCAGCGCCTCACCGGATTTCACCGTAAGTTTTTTTTGCATTAACTGGTGGCTTCATCTGGCAACCCTCTTATTTTTCCTGCCGTACCTGCCGCTTTCGAAGCATTTCCATATTGTGACTTCTCTGCCGGCGGTTTTCTTCAAGCGTTTGGACAGCGGTTATCTGCGCTTTCTGGATATAGAAAAAGTTGAACGCTTCGGCGCTTCGCGTGCCGAAGATTTCGGCTGGAAGGACTTGCTGGATGTTTATTCCTGTACGGAATGCGGGCGCTGTCAATCCGTTTGTCCGGCTTATGAATCCGGCAAACCGCTTAGCCCCAAGGAAATTAACATTAATCTGCGCCACCATTTGATTAAATACACTTCGGATATTATTGACCGAAAAAAATCGCAATCAGGCATAAATGAACGTGAGAAAATGGTCGGCGCAGTGATTGCTGAAGATACGCTCTGGGCTTGTACTACCTGCCGGGCGTGCGAGGAAGTCTGCCCGTTGAGTATCGAATTTATTGACCGCATCGTCGATATGCGGCGCCATCTGGTGCTGGAAGAGAGCCGTTTCCCGTCAGCGGCTGAATTGGCCTTTCGCAATCTGGAAAGTCATGGCAATCCGTGGGGCATTTCCGACCGCCTGAAATGGATGGAAGGGCTGACAGTGCCGCGCGTTGAGGAAAAAACCGACTTCGAATATCTTTTCTGGGTCGGTTGTGCCGGAGCTTTTGACGAACACGGTCAGAAAACATCGCAGGCTATGATCAAACTGCTGAATGCCGCCGGTGTAAATTACGCCGTAATGGGCGAAGCCGAAACCTGCACCGGCGACGCCGCCCGTCGGCTCGGCAACGAATACCTCTTTCAAACTTTAGCCCGTCAAAACATTGAGAATTTCGAACGTCTGGGCGTTCGTAAAATCATTACGCAGTGTGCGCATTGCTTCAACTCCCTGAAAAATGAATACCCGCAATTGGGCGGCAATTACCAGGTTGTTAGTCATGTCGAATTGATTGCCGAACTGCTGGCGCAGGGACGCCTGAAACTCGCCAAACCTGCGAACCTGAAACTGACCTTCCATGACGCCTGTTATCTTGGGCGGCATAATGGAATTTATCAGGCGCCGCGCCAAATCATACAAGTC
>JALOAB010000012.1 GCA_023229045.1 Fidelibacterota bacterium | reverse complement strand
TCGTCCCTACGTTCACATGCGGCTTCGTCCGCTTGAATTGTTGCTTTGCCATTGGTGCTCCTTCTTTTTTTTATTTCAAATTAGTTATTTCGATTTGACATTGTTCCAAAGCCTTTATTAAAGGGTGAGCCCACGACCAGAGTTGAACTGGTGACCCCATCCTTACCAAGGATGTGCTCTGCCAACTGAGCTACGTGGGCTTGATCTCGAAATAACAAAAAATTGTGTCCGATATGAGCGGGTGAAGGGAATCGGACCCTCGTAGCCAGCTTGGAAGGCTGGAGCTTTACCACTAAGCTACACCCGCAAGATTGTGGGCCGGGATGGGTTCGAACCACCGTAGGCGTACGCCGGCAGATTTACAGTCTGCTGCCATTAACCACTCGGCCACCGACCCAGTTACTATTGATATGTTTGAGGGAAGAAATTTCGTATTCGCTACATGCTATTCTATTTACTGTTTGACTTAACGAAAGTAACAACTCTCTCCCAAATTTTCACTGTAATTCAGGCTTTGGTAGGCGTCAAATCTCAATTTCAAATAGCACTGGCATCAAATCCTTGAGCCACCAGTAGGATTTGAACCCACGACCCGCTGATTACAAATCAGCTGCTCTACCAACTGAGCTATGGTGGCAGGTCGTCCAATTTCAAAAAAGCCGTGAAATTTAAGCATTTTATTTTTTAAATCAATACCATTTTATCCAATTCCCAATATTTTCCTGACAGATATTCAGTTCCGCATAGTTAATTCACTTTACATTTTTAATAAATAGTTTGAATTTCTCATTGAATTGGATTAATCTTTTAAGGTTAATTTTCAGGAGATATGTAGTGGCTGTGCTCGTTACCGGTAGCGCCGGATTCATAGGATTTCATTTAGCCCGTCAACTTTTGAGCGAGGGTCTGCAAGTCATCGGATATGATAACGTCAACGACTATTACGACCCATCGCTTAAGGAAGCCCGCCTGCGACTTTTGGCGGACTTTGATAATTTCACATTTTTTCGCGCCGATCTATGCGATTCCGAGACTCTTGAAACGGTTTTCAAAAAGCAATCAATCGCAAAAGTCGTGCATCTGGCGGCTCAGGCCGGCGTGCGCTATTCGCTTACCAATCCATTCGCCTACCAGCGCTCGAACCTGCAAGGCTTTCTGAACATTATTGAAGCCGCCAAACGGGCTGAAGTCCAAAATTTTATCTACGCCTCCAGCTCCAGCGTTTACGGTAATAACCAGAAGCTACCATTTTCTGTTTCGGATAATGTCGATCATCCCATCTCGCTTTACGCCGCCACGAAAAAATCGAACGAATTAATCGCGCATGTCTATGCTCATTTATACCAACTGCCCTGTACCGGATTCCGTTTCTTCACCGTTTACGGACCTTATGGACGGCCGGACATGGCGCTGTTCATCTTTACTAAAAATATACTCGAAGGCAAACCAATCGATGTCTATAATTTCGGCAATATGAAACGCGATTTTACTTATATCGATGACATCATCGGCGGTTTGCGCAGTGCGCTCGATAAACCTTTCGCTTATGAAATATTCAATCTCGGCAATCACCGCAGTGAAAACCTGATGGATTTCATTCATCTGATCGAGGAATATTCAGGACATAAAGCCCGGATCAATTTCCAGCCGATTCAGCCTGGCGATGTTACCGAAACCTACGCCGACATTACCGATACTACCGCCAAACTTGGTTTTATGCCAAAAACCAACATCCGGGAAGGTATCCGGCTTTTCCTGGATTGGTATTTCGAATACTATCATATTAAATAACCAGGATTGACATATGAGGAAACGAACTTCTCCTGAAACCAACCAAGAATTAATCACGGTTTTCAAGAATTTTAAACAATCGAATATACTCGTCGCCGGCGATCTTATTCTTGACCAATATGTTTGGGGAAAAGTCGAGCGTATTTCACCGGAAGCGCCGGTGCCAGTCGTTACTGTTAATCGGAAGGAAAACCGCCTCGGCGGCGCCGGGAATGTTGCCGCCAATCTAGCCGCTTTGGAATGTCCGGTGACTCTGGCAGGAATCTGTGCTGATGACCAGGCTGGTTTGGATTTTCAGGCCCTATGCCGGCAAAAAAATATACCAATAACAATAGAAAGCCTGCCCAATCGTCATACCTCCTGCAAGGCGCGCATTATCGCTCAGCATCAGCAGTTGATGCGGATCGATGAAGAAACTGTCGAAACAGTCGATAAAAAGTCAATTGATATACTTTTGAGAAAAATCGCCGCCGCCGATCAATTCGATGCGGTGATCATTTCCGATTACGCCAAAGGTTTAGTGAGCGAATATTTCATTCATGCCATTCTGGATCTTTTTCACGATAAACCGGTCATGATTGATCCGAAAGGCTTTGATTATCTGAAATATCGCGGCGCGACTGCTATCAAACCGAACTTCAGGGAGTTTTGCGCGGCTGTTCGTCACCCCGAATTGACAACTGATAATATTGAAGCGCCCGCCCGGCGTCTGGTCGAAGAACTCGATTTGAAAGGATTAGTCGTCACACTCGGCGAACAGGGCGTTTTCATTTTAGACGACAATGGCAATTGCCGGATCGTCCCGACCCAGGCGAAGGAAGTCTTCGATGTCAGCGGAGCAGGCGATACTTTCATCGCGGTTTTCACCGCCGCTTTGCTAATTTCGCAAAACTGGCAAATCGCCGCGGAAGCCGCCAACCTGGTCTCCGGTATTGCGGTCAGTAAACTCGGCACGACGACGGTCTCAATTTCTGAAATCACCAGTTTCTGCCAAATTAATATTTGAAATTACATCGTAATAAGTAAGCAAAACTCAGCGGTAAGCGTCGTTCTGCTCGTTAAAAAACTGCTAAATTAAGTATTAGTGGTAAAAGCTCTCAGAGCTTCCGCTTCCAGGTTGTACCTTTTGGGGTATCTTCGAGGACGATATTTTTATCTAACAGCAGTTTTCTCAAACGATCGGCTTCCGCCCAGTTGCGTTCCTGACGCGCCTTATTGCGGGCGTCAATCAACTGGCGTTCTTCAATTGAGAACTCCTCAGCCGGTTCTTTTAAAATATTCAGAACCGAATCAATCCGATCCAGTAAGGCATTAATTGCCTGTGCATCGACCTGGCTCAGTGGATTGGTCAGCCGAAAGGAATTGATTTCATGCATAAATGTAAACAGCGCCGCGAGGGCGTTGGAAATGTTAAGATCATCATCCAACGCTGTGGTAAAATCAGTTACGCATTTGCGCGTAATTTCAGCAACTCTAAGATCTCCAACCGGAAATTCGCCTTCCAGCGACTTCTTAAAATCACGCAGGCGTGTAATGATTTTACCGGATTCTTCGAGCTTTTCGAAAGTGAAATTTAACTTCAGGCGATAATGCGTGCCCAGCAAAGTCAGGCGAATCGCGGCCGGATGGTAGCCTTTTTTGACCAGGTCGCGTAAATAGACAATGTTCCCCAGCGACTTGGACATTTTTTCGTCATTCATCAAGAGAAATTCGCAATGCAACCAGTAATTAACGAATTTCTCTCCGGTGGAGGCTTCACTCTGGGCAATTTCATTTTCATGGTGCGGAAAAATATTATCCACACCACCGGTATGAATATCGAAATGCTGACCGAGATATTTCATACTCATCGCCGAACATTCGATATGCCAACCGGGTCGTCCTTTACCAAGCGCGGTTTCCCAGAATACGTCTCCATCTTCCGGTTTCCAGGCTTTCCAGAGCGCAAAGTCACGGACTTCCTCTTTCTCGTAGGAATCGTCAGCCACCCGTTTCCCGCGCCGCATTTCGGTTACATTCAGATTGGCCAGCTGGCCATAGCGCGGAAATTTGGCAACCTTGTAGTAAACCGAGCCATCTTCGGTTTTATAGGCAATACCTTTTTCTAAAAGGGTTTCAATCAGCGCAACCATATCGGACACATGTTCCGTGGCGAGCGGATAATATTCAGCCGGCTCAACGCCCAGCGTCGCCAAATCCTCCATAAAAGCCTGGCGATAGGGCTCGGTGAATTCGTCGATCGAGATGCCTTTCTGATTAGCCGCCTTGATGATTTTGTCATCGACGTCAGTAATATTCATAACCTGAATAATTCGCAAGCCCTTGAACTCCAGATAGCGGCGCAGTAAATCCTCGAAAACGAACGCCCGGTAATTGCCGACGTGCGCAAAGTTATAAACCGTCGGTCCGCAGGTGTACATTTTTACGACACCTTCCTCCAGCGGTTGGAATTCCTCCTGTCTGCGGCTCAGGGTATTGTAGAAATTGATACTCATTTTAAAAACCTAGCGGTAAAGTAAATATTTTCTTCTTCTTTTCCGGCGGCAAGGGAGCCAGGATGCGGGGATCAACCTGAATCGTATAGGCGGCTTGGACGGCATCCAGAGCCAGCACGAATTTATCCTGGTTATTGATATTCTGAATCTTGCCAATTACTCCTTTCAAAGGTCCATCGATGACTTCCACCAATTGCCCGATTTGCATATAATTGATCGGCGCTAAGGTGAAACCGCCTTCCAGGAAGCGCTTGAGCGCCTCAATCTGGAAATCCGGGACGACCGCCAGCTCTTTGGAAAACATTACGAAACGGACTACGCCATAGGTTTGCAGAACATAGAGCATCTGTTCGAGCTGAATCCGGACGAAAACATAGCCGCGGATCAGGGGTACTTCGACCTCCTTCTTACGCTGAGTCCAGTGATGTTCCTGGCTAACCAACGGCAGATAGCATTCGATTTTCTGCTCGCGCAGGAGTTCATCGACCTTTTTTTCATGACGCGGCTTGGTATAAACCGCATACCAATGCCGGCCATTTTTATTTTTTCCGGTTGGTACAGACTTGTACAGTTCAGCCGGTTTTTTTTCTGCAGTACTATTCATCGACGCAAACCAAGCTCGATAATCTTTTCCAATAATTCATTAAAATTCACTCCGACGGCTTTGGCCGCTTTCGGCACCAGACTCGTGGCGGTCATACCCGGAAGCGAATTGAATTCAAGGAAGATGGGCTGATTATCCGGTGTAAGGCGCAGATCGAAACGACCATATCCGTAAACGCGCAGTGATTTTATAGCTGAAACTGCCAACTCCTGAATCCGACGCGCTACGGTAGGATCGACTTCAGCCGGTACGATATATTGACTCATCCCTGAAGTATATTTACATTCATAATCGTATATGCCATGCTTCGGACAAATTTCAACCAACGGCAAGGCTTCGTCTCCCAGAATCGCTACGGTAATTTCACGTCCGGGAATGTATTTTTCAACCAAAATAGAGCTGTTGTACTTCATCGCCGTTACGACAGCCGGTTCGATTTCCGCTATGGAACGAACAATTGTCAGTCCGACCGTCGAACCCTCATGGGCGGGTTTGATAACCAAAGGCAATGTCATTTTTTGGGCAATGGCATTAGCTATAACTGCCGGATCATGCTCTTCCTGCAAATCGTATGAGCACCATTCGGGCGTCGGAATTTCAAGATTTTCGAATATAATCTTTGTGACGATCTTATCCATGGCGATGGCGCAACCTTCGTGGTCACTGCCATTATATCTATAACCGAGCATCTCCAGAACGCTCTGAACACTGCCATTTTCACCACTGCCACCATGCAGGGCAATGAAAGCGAAATCCACCGCGCGGACAACCGGATCACTGACTAACCGGATCAAATTCGATTCGCCATTTTTTAAATGATCAGGATTTGGTTCAATGCTTCGTTTCAGCTGTTCAATTGGTAAAATCGTATCGAGTGCCAGTACATCATGTCCATTTTCCCGCAAGGCTGTGGCAATATTGCAACCGCTCGCCAGCGATACTTCCCGTTCCGATGAAACGCCACCCATTAAAACTGCAATTTTCATAAATCGGATTTCCCTTCAAATTTTTCAATAAATTCGACTGCCGCCATTAAATTTGCGGTTACAAAATCAGGTTGTACCGACCACTGGCGTATCTCTTCTTGTGAATTTAAACGGACGCCGGTTCGGACGAGAATGGTGCGACAGCCGGCGGTTTTTCCGGTCTCGACATCACGCTTTGAATCGCCAATAAAAAATGAACTTGATAGGTCGATTTCGTGTTCACGACTCGCCCGCAGGACGTTGCCGATTTTCGGTTTGCGACAGTCGCAATCATCGTCCGGATGATGCGGACAGTAATAAATCCCCGCCAGTTTAACGCCTTTTTCTTTTAAGGTATTTTTTAAAAATTGGTGAATTTCTTCGACCGCGGCCACGGTCGTCAAACCTTTGGCGACACACGCCTGATTGGTAATTATGATCAGTTTATATCCCAGCGCCTGTATTTTCTTCAAAGCCGCGACTGTAGTCGGAAAAAGCCGAAACTCTGTCAGATTCCTGATATATTCGCGACTATCATAATTCAGAGTTCCATCGCGGTCGAGAAATACGGCTCGGTTCATTGAGTTATCCTAAACTAAGTAACAATCATCGGATAGCGCTGAGGACTTTATCGACGCCTTCCACGGCATTCTGAGCATACAGATCAGCCTTAACCTCGACCGCAAACTCTGCGGTAACCGGAGCGCCTCCGACAATTATGAGAGCGGAACAGCCATTATTACGCAGTTGACCGATAATACTTCCCATATTCACCATCGTAGTCGTCAGTAAAGCCGACAGACCGATGACGTCCGGCTGGTGTTGGCGGGCGGCTTCGACGAATCGCTCGGCGGAAACATCGACTCCCAGGTCGATCACTTCGAAGCCGGCGCCCTTGAACATAATCGCTACCAAATTTTTGCCTATATCATGCAGGTCATTTTTGATCGTCCCGATCAAAAGTTTGCCCTTGGCTTTCACGCCGCTCTGCGCCAATAGCGGTTCCAGACGGGTAATGGCATGCGTCATGGCATGCGCCGCGATCAATACTTCCGGAATGAAAACTTCGCCATCCTTGAATTTCTGCCCGATGACAGCCATACCGCGAATCAATCCCTCGTTAAGAATTTCTTCGGCGGCGATGCCTTCCTGAATAGCTTTTTCCACCAGATTCATTAATTCCATCGGATTGCCGGATTCCAGGCTGGCGGCGATACTCTGCGAATAATCCATTTACTTTTCTCCATACTAAAAATTCGGGCATAAATTACAATCCAATGCTGTAAAATAATAGTGCAGAGCTTGGCGCAATGTTTTAAATTTCAGCCGATTTACTTGAAATAATGGAAAATACGCGATAATAATGACCAACTCTACTCAAAAACTACCGGCATCCGGAGACGAGTCAAATTATCAAATCCAAATAAATTTATGGTTAAAAACAGCGCTCTGCACTCTGCTTCTGTTAAGCCGATTGTTCAGTCTGGAATTACCCTTGCCGCCGCCGAACCCGCTATCGCAACCGGTTGAATATTTACACTATTACCCGCCCCACTATTTATGCGGATTACAGCGGACTATCGGGTGGCGCCCGAACGCACCATTGTTAATTTCCGGAATGATTCTAATTCCGACCGCTTTTCTTTTGGATGAATCTATCCGGGATTTTGCCGTTGAAAAAGGTTTCTTCTCGGCTGACGTTTCGAGGATTGGTGATATATATGGTCACCGTCTAAGCTATTTTGCGGCGGCGGCGGTGGTTGGAGCGCACGGCTTGGTAAGGCGTCAACCCTGGAACAAGACCTTTTCGCAAATCGAATTGCTGGCTACTTCCGCGATCACGACCGCTTTAATGACCGAAACCTTAAAATATGTCACACATCGCGAACGCCCGAATGGCAAAAGTTACAAATCCTTTCCATCCGGACATACCAGCGGTACTTTCAATCTGGCGGCCGGACTGAATGAAATTTTCGGCCGTAAGGTTGGGATTCCGGCTTATCTCATGGCTACTTTTGTCGCCGCATCCCGCATCAACGATGATAAACATCATTTTTCAGATGTTGTGGCAGGCGCATTCCTGGGAATCTGGATCGGACGCAGTTTCGCGCGGCAACATCATATTGAATGGCAAATGACAGTTGGCGAATCACCGGCTCTATCTTTAAAAATCCGGCTTTAGGCAGGTTTTTCGTGGTTTTTCTCGATACTCTAAAACAACCCGGATTTCTGGTGCTTGACGGCGCTCTCGGCACTGAGCTCACGCGGCGCGGATTTCGACTCGAGTTACCGCTTTGGACAGCCGATGCAGTGCGCCACAATCCAAAATCGATCGTTTCCATTTATTCGGATTATCTTCAGGCCGGGGCGGACATTCTCACTTCCGCCACCTTTCGTACCGATTCGCTGACCTTTGCCAAAGCTGGCTTGAATATCAAACAGGCTGAAGAAGCAACTCATCGGGCGGTTGAGCTGGTGCGCGAAGCCATCGCTCAAATGCGCCCGACGCGTCAGGTCTGGATCGCCGGCTCGATTGCACCGCTGGCCGATTGTTATCAACCAAAAGAAGCGCCTGATTTTGCGACCGCCCTGCGCATTCATCGACAGCGCGCCGCCTGGCTGGCGGACAGCGGAGTCGATTTATTTTTACTCGAAACCATGAACAACCTGGCAGAAGCGCGGGCGGCTTCCTTGGCGGCGCTGGAAACCGGCTTGCCGGTTTTTACCAGTTTTATTCTCGATGAAAACGGTCAGTTACTGAGTGGTGAAGACATTCTTCAGGTGATTACAGAAATTAAAATGCTCGGGGTAACCGGACTGGGAATTAACTGCACTCATCATTCAATTATTTCCGCTTTCCTTAAAAAATATCATGGACAATCTGAATTGCCCTGGATTTTTTACGCTAATGCCGGTTTTTATAGCACTACGACCGGTTGGCGGGATGATGCGGAGTTTACGCCGCAAAGCTACGTTAAGGTTGCAGTAAAATGGTTGAATGCCGGCGCCAAAATCATCGGCGGCTGTTGCGGCACAACGCCCGATTTTATTGAGGCTTTAGCCGGGATACGAAAAAGTCCAGTGTGAGGGGAAATCACGCTGGACTGGAGGGTAGTGAGGTTTGGGGATTTCAAAAAAGTCTGCTTAAATATAAGCCAATCAGCCGATCGAAAAATTGCCCCAAATCACATTCTGACAGTATTAGCAGACAAGACGCGATTTTTCTGCTTTCCGGCTAATTTTTCTTGGTAAAACACCCGAATTCATTTGAGTGTTGAGATCAAAAATGAGGAAAACCGGAACTGTTTAAACAGTTATTGCCAATACAATCTATATTATTAACGAATTCAGGTTAGATAAAATGTCCGTAAAATTTTTATATAAATCGAATGCGCGGCGCGGAGTCAGTTTCAGGTTTTTACCTTGTTTTCGATCGTTCGTCTTTTCTGGCGCAGATTGGATAATTGAATAACCAGCGCGGTGCTGTCTTCGCCCTTCTTTTCAACGGCTTTGATCTTATCGCGCACGGCTGAAATTTCAGTGTCAATATCCAGAGTCAGTAAAACCGCGATACAATCGCGCGTCAGGTTTAGTAATATATCAACATCCTCGGCATACTGGAGTGGATCGGCTTCCAGAATCAGACGCGCCAGATAAAGACGCTGATCTTCGTTCCATTCGGTATTAAAAAGCTCATTAGGTTGGGGAAGGTTGCCGCGATCCAAATCCGCAAACAGTTTGTCAGCGATGGGACGCAAAACCGGATGCCGGAAATTCTCGGCTTTAAGATGATCTTTAATCAGGTCTTGCAGATTTTCGTGGCGGGTTAAGATCATTTTCAGTAATTCATACTCGGCCTTATCAGCCGCTGTAGGCAGGCGTAAACCGGCTTTGGTTTCTTTGCCGGAATTAGCGCCGGCTCGATTTTGATTACTGCGCCGCCGCGCAATGTAGCGCATTTGGGCTTGTATATGTTCTTCCTTGACGTTGATATGCCCGGCGACTTCGCCAACGATCAGATCGAGGATGACCGGATTGCGGATCTCAACCAATTCCTCGGCGATCCGTTCAACGAATTGATTCTTGGCGGCCGGTGTGGTCAATTCGGCGGCTTGACTATCGACATAATAGGTAATAAAATCACTCGCCGATTCATATATCTGGCGAAATTTTTGCGCACTGTGTTCGCGCAGGAATGAGTCGGGGTCGTCCTTTTCCGGCAGGCGAATGGCGCGTACGTCCAAACCTTCGCGCATCAGCATGAAACCGGCGCGTTCGGTGGCTTTTTGCCCGGCTTCGTCGCCGTCGTAACAAAGCGTCACTTTATTGGTAAAGCGCCGAATCAAACGGGCATGATGATGGGTCAGAGCCGTGCCGGAACCAGCCACGACGTTGGTAAATCCGTTGCAGAAAAACCGCAGGAAATCTGTATAGCCTTCGACAATAATAGCATCGCCGGTCTTCTGAACTGCATCCTTCGATAAATTTAAACCATAGAAAATTCCGCTCTTGAAATAGATCGGCGTCTCCGGCGAATTCAGGTATTTAGCTTCTTCATTCGGGTCCAGCGCGCGCCCTCCGAATGCCACGGTTCTGCCGGCTAAATTTACTATTGGAAACATAATCCGGTTGCGGAAGCGGTCGTAAAATTTATTGCCCTCCTTGCGGACAAAGAGCCCCGATTTTTCCAGCACGGCTGGCGTAAAACGGTTTGGATCGATTTGCCGGAACAGATTCTCCCATTCATCCGCGGCATACCCGATTCCAAATTGTTCGATGATTTTTCGTTTGAAACCGCGTTTTTCGAGATATTCCAGCGCCGCGTGACCGCCTTCGGACATTAATTGTTTATGATAAAATTCAGCCGCGATCTGATGCAATTCATAGATCAGAGCAATATCGCCTTTTTTGGAATCCTCGCCGCCCTCCCATTCGATGGCAATTCCATAGCGATCGGCCAACCGTTTTAGAGCGTCCAGGTAATCGATCTTTTCGTATTCCATGACAAAGGTCAGGGCATTGCCGCCCTTGCCACACCCGAAACAATGGAAAATGCCGAGACTCGGATTGACGCTGAACGAAGGCGTTTTCTCCTCGTGAAACGGACATAGACCGAAGTAATTGCGACCGCGCTGTTTCAATTGCACGACGTCGGAAACGATCTCGAGCACATCCGCCCGCGTCTTGATCTGTTCGATGGTATTATTGGAAATCTTCGGCATACCGGCTGTAATTTAAGCTTTCAAATCTTTTTCAGACAGGATTAACAGGATTTACCGGATTTATTTCTGACAAGATTAACAAGATTTTTCTGATACGATTGAATGACAATTGAGTGACCACTGTATGACAATTGAGTTACTGTTGATTTTTCTCTCGCAATGACGCTAAGGAGAATTTAACCGAGAATGAACGCGAATTGATACAGAATCAAGGCACAGAGTATCATGAAGGTTTCTCGGAGTATCACGGAGATTAACTAATAACTTCTCCGTGTACTTCGGTAACTACTCTGTGTTACTCCGTGTAGCTTAACAAACCTACGATCGTCGCACCGAGCAGAAGAACCCGCCCTTCGGCTTGACATAAGTTCTTATCATTTACGATAAGCGTCTTTACGGTGACTAATCGCGAAAACAGTCACGCACATACTTTCCCCATCGACTTCATAAAGAATACGATAGTGTCCAACTCTAAGGCGATAACTATTACTGAAACCGATCAATTTCCTGCATCCTCTCGGATAAGGATTTGCGGCGAGGCCTTTAAGCGCCTCGATAATCCGGCACAATTGAGATTTATCAATATTTCTGGCTTCCTTGCGGGCTGAGCTCAGTATATTGACTTCAAATTCGCCCTTCGGCACACAGTTCTCTCTCGAATTCGGATAAGGGGATAGCGTCTTCAGTGCGACGTTCGGCCATCAACGCCAGATCATGCAGGTCCGTCAGCATTTGTTCATATTCACTGACTTTCAATACAACAAAGGATTTGTTGCCGGAGTGATCAACGATATATTGCGGTTGCGGTTCTTTTACTTTCATCATGCATCCTTATCAACATTAAGAATATACCAAACTAAGCGAAATAAATCAACTTGCGGAAAGTATACCTCTCGCAAAGGCGCCAAGACGCTAAGAATATTAAACCACTAATAGACGCGAATAAACGCTGATAAAAAAGGAAATCTTCTGAAGTTTGGAATACACATTTTACTGCTCTGATCTGTCAACGAAAGGTTAACCTTGTTTGGAACAGGAGAGTAAGATTTTTCTAATACGATTGCATGACAATCGAATGACAATAAATGACTATACGTGACTATAAATGATAATAAATGACCAAAAATGACTATCGAGTGACAATTGAATGACGCCGCTGAAAGCGGCCAATGACTATGAATGACTATCGAGTGACGCCGCTGAAAGCGGCCAATGACTACGAATGACTATTGAATGACTTTTTATTTCTCTCGCAAAGGCGCCAAGACGCTAAGAATATTAAACCACTAATAGACGCGAATAAACGCTGATAAAAAAGGTAACTTTCTGAAGATTGGAATCCATCTTTTACTGCCCGGATCTGTCAACGAAAGGCTAACCTTGTTTGGGACAGGAGAGTAAGATTTTTCTAATACGATTGCATGACAATCGAATGACAATAAATGACTATACGTGACTATAAATGATAATAAATGACCAAAAATGACTATCGAGTGACAATTGAATGACGCCGCTGAAAGCGGCCAATAACCATAAGTGGCTATCGAGTGACCAGCAAATGACTTTTTATTTTCCCCCTCCGTACAAAAAATGTCTCTTCCATAAAACACAAGCTTATAAAAATCAAGCGATTCTTCGTCGTTTTCGCCGTCTCAGGATAACATACGTATATGTTATCAATCGGAATAATGTACAAACGAACCTTGGTTGGTTATCTTATTTCCAGTCGAAAATGGTTTCACTGAATTTCATATGGAGGGTAACATAGAAATTTTCAAACATGTAATTCTGATCGGAGAAATCAGGATCATCATATTTCAGAGCCGCATAACCGATACCCATCTGGACATTTTTCATTATTAGGTAGCCGACCTCGAATGAGGCGCCGACTTTGGACTCGTTGAGCGGTTTAAGCGCAATGTATTTTAAGTCCATGGCAGAATACCATTTGAGGCTCCAATCGTATTCCAGCCGCATAGCATAAAAATCGGTCGTAACCTTGTCCTTGAACAATCCGATTTCCTCGTCCATGACGATGCGCTTGGCAATGCGTCCGCCAATTTCCAGGCGCGCGGTTGGTTGCCAGTAATGATGCGTAGAAATAATAAAACGCTTGTAATTAATCTTCGGCAGAACGTGAGTATTCTTATCGACCAGATAAGCGATCTTGGCCAAGCTGTTGTAAAAATCACTTCTTTCTGGTCTGTAGGCCAACCCGAACTGATTATCAGACTTGATCACATAATCGTTATTACTGGCACGATAATTCACTATTGAATACACCGATTTGGAAATGACAGCCAATCCATGTGCTACTTTAAAGTCGGTTCCCAACATGTAATTATATTGGCGTGATTCCCTGTTGGTATGATATTCCCATTTGCCGGTGGTTTTCCAGGGTGATTCCGGAAGATATTCGAAGGCAACCGATAAAGCTTGGTGCTCTGTAGTCGGGGTTTCAAACTGATCGATCGTTGAAGCATTTTCATAGGCGAAATTCAGGGTCAGGTTTTTATTGACTAACCACTTATTTTTCAATCCGATACTGGCACGATTACGGCTCTCTCCCAGAGCGCCGCCGATCTCATATTTGCCGGTCAATTGAGTATTCTCGGTGACTTTTGAATCGAACCCGACCACAGTCTGATTGCCGGTATTGTCGCCCGCAATTAATTTGTATTTTGTGAATACGCTTAGTTTTTTCGAAAGCGCATAGGTTAATCCGACTGCCGTGTTGGTGGGTTTGGATTGATCAGTACTTGCCAGGTTCTGGTCACGTTCCAACGTTCCGGACAATTTTTTAGTCAATTGATAGGACAGCGCGCCGCGAATCAGACGCGATTGGAGATGCGAGATGGAGTTTTGGGCAGTTTTACGCTCACGCTTGGCGTCTTCGTAGCCGATATTAAGCTGTCCCTTTGCACTAAATTTGCGCTGATAAGCCAGATTAAAGACCTCTGCTGAGTTTTCGTTGATAGTCCCGATTTTGTTGAACTGCCTGTAAAATTCCGAAGTAAAATCCCCTAACTTTTCATGATTGTACTGACCTTTAAAGCCGTACTTTTGGGTGCCGGTTTCAGTGGCACTGCTGGTTTGTGAAAGGTTAACAAAAGAGGAGTCCACGATCCGATAGTAACCCTTGATATTGAATTTTTGCGATGGGGCAAACAGGATTTCAGTCTTATAGGCTTCTCCCTTCAGATTCGCACTGCTGAAGTCCGGCATACTCGATGCGGCGTATTCACCCTTGATGGAGAACCAGCGGAAAAGCGGTAGGGTCGCGTCTACTCCGTATAGCAGATAATTAGATGGTCGTCTTTCCTCGACAATTGCGGTAGCTCCAATTTTGATATTTTTCTTAAAATTGCCATTATAGCGAACGCCGCTGATACTGGACGCCTTCTTCCCGGTTTTATGCTCATAAGAGATTACAATTGTAACCGGATTACCGTCAGCATCAATGCTTGGAACCGGTTGTTTGAACATAATCGAGCCATCGCTGTAATTGATCGTATAATCCTGGTAGCGAATCTGATCGGCGGATTTAAGGAGAACTTCAGGATGATATTTATCACGGGTCTGAATTTTTATTTTATCCGAATACTCCGTCACATTACTCTTGGTCAGGTAATAGTAACCGGAAATACCTTCACCCCGAATTTCATCCAATTGCATCTCGCGATCGGTGAGAGACACAAATCCGGTCAGCGAATGGGTGTTGTAATTGAGTTGACCGATTAAACCATTGAAGGTGCGATTATAGGCGGTAAATTCAGTTTGGGTCAATCCGGTATTGTAGTCGCCATAGATGAGCGAGGACTCATTACGCTCCAGTTTCATAAAGAGTTTGGACTGCGTCTGGGCGTCATATTCCAAAATGCTGGCGTCGCCGTAAATCGGATATTGTTCCGCAGGATCAATATCACGGAAAAACTGATCCCTGTAATTACGTCGGCTGTCATAGGAAGCAGTCAAACGATATTTTTCGAATACATTGCCCTTGGCATAAAATGCCGCCTGTCCGCCATACATGACGGATTCTCCGCCGAGTTCGGTCGTATTCTGACGCCACACTTCCGCATCCGGTTCGTTGGAATTATCGGTATAAGGCTGATAATTGGACAGCCCGCCGCTAACGGATCCGACGAGTATGAACGGTTCCTGAGGTGTTGAGAAACGTACCGGAAACTGGAAGAATTCACCTACCGCGGTTACTTCCAGGGTAGCACGGGCAACTTCTTTGGGGGACTGAATTGAGATTTCCAGCATTCCATCTCTGATAGGAACCTGGATTCCGGACGATAGCGAATCCAAATCCGTCTCGGCAATCTGACCGTGTGTAATTTCAACTGTGGCAACTTTCAGATTTGTCAAGCGGTAGCCCCATTCGTCCTGAATTTCAAAACGGACTAGTTTTCGGGTTTTACCATCGGCTTGAATTTGAATTTCATCATCGTATGGCAGAATTTTGCGAGGCGGCCCGAGTACATGAATAGTTCTTTCAGCAACATAGACTCGGTTGCCGGCACCAATTGATTCGACTCTTAAAGCCACCGGACCATAAGGTACTGAAATGTTAAGAAAATCAAAGATGCCGTCAATTCTGATTTTACCTTTGTCAACCAGTTCATCATTCAGAAAGAGTTTGGTTTCAGCCGAAGGCTTGCCCATGACAGTTACCGCAATGTGATGCAATTCGGTCACACTATTTTCCGCCGGGCTCAATATGAGGGTTTGCGCCTGGATACCGGTTACCATAAGCAACAGGCTCGCAAAAATCAGGGTAATATTTACCGTGATGCGCTTCAAGAGCGTTTTATCCTCACTGTTATAGTTTGCTCGGCAAGGCCTTTGGTTTTCGTTCTTTCGTTAAGACTTTCAATTCGGAAGTGAATCGACTGGTCATCTTGAATAGTGGATTCAGAACCGATCTCCATGCGTACTTCAAAATTCTGCTGACCGGGATTGACGGGAAGTGTCCAGGTTTGGAATCGTTGCAGAGAGTCACTGCCCAAATTGGGAAAAAATAAACCTTCGGAAAGCTGGGCGGTAATTCGCACGAATTTGCCCAGTGGCTGACTGGCAAAATGAATTACAGCCCGCGGATGAACGACACTGCCAGGAATCAATTTCCCATTACCGGAAAGCGAGTCGCAATAGGTGGTCGTCTTCTCGAGATGATGATGGAGTGTATCGCTGTGGATAACCATATCCATGCTCGTCTTTTGCACGAGGTCTGCATTGACCATGACCTCGACCCGCCGGTTTAGTGCCCGACCTTCAGCGGTACTGCAGTCTGCGATTGGAAAATGTTCACCCAATCCTTTGGTAATTATTCGATCAGGATCGATCAGGTAGGTTTTTACCAGATAATCTTTGACTGCATTGGCGCGTTTTTCCGAGAGTCTCTGATTTCTACTTTCGGTTCCTACGGTGTCGGTAAAACCTTCCACCGTGATAGTCATCTGCTTTTGCCAGATCAGGAATTCGCCGATTTTGCTCAGGGCTTTTTTCGCTCTTGGTTTCAGGTGCGCAGAGCTGAAATCGAAGGATGTCCCTTCCAGTACGATTCTGAAATAGGCTTCCTCTATGCGGGTCTCAATTCTATTTTTCAGGATTCTAGTTTGATGGGTCTCACCATCCGGCGTTTCAAACTTAAAAATGCTTCTGGCAGAGCCGCCGGTCTGAATAAGATGATAATCAGTTGGAACTAGGGAATAATTCAAAATATGATGAGCCGGTATCTCCCAACTGCCAAGATTCCAGCGTATGCTTTGAGCGCCACTTTTCTCGGCATTTATGGCGACGTTATCATAAGTATTGCCAGACTTTCCTATCACGAACCCTTTTGGCAGATTCTGGACGAGCCGCACCTTTTTAAGAGGCAAGTTGCCCGAATGTCTGAAATCGGTTTGGAATCGGATACCTTCCCGGGAAGTCCAGTACTCCTGGGAAGACCGGAAAATCATCTCGATATTATTTGGGTGGCCTCTCTCAGCTGGATTCAGACCGGGTAACCCAGAGGTAGCCAAACCATTGGTCTTGATGCGTTCTGCTTCAATGCCCTGTTGTTTCAAATAATTCATAACCGCATTGGCGCGGGCCAGCGAAAGTTCGGCGATATCTTTGAAGCGCGACCCGGCAGGTAGAACCTGATCGTCGGCATAACCGTTAATTTCTACCGATAAATGGGTTTGCCATTTAAGGAAATCTACAAATTGGTTTAGAATGCGCTGGTCTTGCTCCAAAAGGATCGCATTGCCCGACTGGAATCCCAGATTCAGTGTCATTGACCAGGGTTTGAATGCCAGAATCCGGAAGGATTTCGTGATGGACTTCTGCTCAATATCCAAGGAAGCCGTATCAGTTTGAGCCTTGGGATGTGTCAATGTCACTGTAACGGCTTCGGGTCGCAGTGAAGTTGATTCCAGAATGAAATTGGCTTTGGCAATTCCGCCGGGTCTTATTTTGACTAAGCGCGAAGTCGAATCGCCAAGGAAATCGGAAGAACTTAACTTGACGACGGAGCTGTCAGGTAGTGTTTTCGGATTGATTCGCAGTACATGATCACCGGAACGGACATTCGGAATCGAGTATTTGCCGTACTGGTCAGTGATAACGCGTATTCCTTCCTGAGTAATGATTTCGACGCCCTTGACAGGTGCTTCGTCTTGATCGTGCAGATTATTGTCATTTAGATCGAAAAATACTTTACCAAAAATGAAACCACGTTCCTGGATCATACCCGGTTTGAGAATAACTTCCGCCCGGGCGGTGTTTGAAGGTACGACGAGACCGTCAGGCAGAGCGGCAGTCGCTGACACACTGTTTTCGTTCTCGCCTAAGCGGCTGTCCAGACCAATGATGACCCGGTAGCGCAATTCACCGGATTTGCCGGGAAGCAAAGTATCAGGCATAGTCCAGATCAGAGTCTGGCAAGCGTCAGGAATGGTACTGAACGGGTCGGCAATTGTACGGCCGTTCCAGACACTGCGCTTCTCGCGATAGCGAAATCCGTGCGGCAGAATATCGGTAATCACCAGATTACTGACTGCCAGGTCACTGCTCCGGTTTTCGAGTGTGACGGTGTAAGTCAGTACATCGCCGGTTTCGACGACGCGTCGGTTGACGGCTTTTTTGACTGCCAGAAACGGTGAAATAATCCGGGTAGTAGCATTCGTACGAGGATCATCGGTCGTATTGAGTGTATCGCTTGGACTAAAAATGCTCGCCTGATTGGTAATCGTTACCAATCCCGGTGCCAGATCGGTTTTGACTTTGGCTTTAATCACGACGGAATCTGTCAGATTAGCCGACATGCCATGGCGATAGAATCGCAATTCATTCGAAATTATATCGAATCCATCCGCAATCAATTCTGCAGAATGGGTCAATTCACCTGAAATCCATTCCAGTTCTGGCGGCAACTGATCAGCAATCTGAAATGTATCAACGACCGCATATTCGAGTGATTCGTAGTAAATCCGATAAGTCAGCGTGTCACCGGTCAAAACCTGAGGTTTATCCACGGTTTTGTATATCCTGAGCGGGATCGGACGCAGAACGATGTCGGCATCAATCACATATTGTCCGGGTGCATCGAGTACAATAATACACTGACCGCCATCATATCCGTAAATACTGTTGTATTCGATCTTGATACTATAGGTGGCGGGCTCGAGATTGCTGAACGTCCAAAAACCCATTGAGTCGGTAACAGTTGTGTCACTGAGCGCTGTCTGGGCTGACTTTGCCAGAGGCGATGGCAAAATGGCACTGATTATTACCGGGATATTAGCTTCACGAATCGGCATTTGAGTATTGGAATCAATCAACCTTCCGGAAATTGAACTGCGCTCGCCGATCGTACTGATTTGTCCCGATTCCGAAACGATAATCTCGACAGTTTGCTCGATGTTGCGGGTGTTTCCTTCGTCATCCGTTATCTGGATAATAATTGTATATGTACCAGATTCGAAAATAGCGAACTCATACTGTCCGGTAGCTGTAGTGGTATCGGTGCCAACCACGGCGCCTGCATACATCAAAATCACAACCGCATCGGCAACTGGATTTTTATCGGCATCGGTAACAGTTCCGACGATTGTGGCGGCGTAGAAGACTACATCTGCGGAATCACTGACGATCGGTGTATCAACCAGTCGAGCTTTAACCTTTACCGGGACAGTGGCTTGATTGATCCGGCTGGATAACAACCGCGTTTGTACAGTCCCATTGATAGTCAATGCGGTATCAATCCCTGATGCAAAACTACCATGCGAAGTCGAAAAGACGACTTTCATACCGTCATTAGCCGGTTGACCACCGGCATCGGTTAGCATGGCGGAAATATCGGAATAAGTTGCGCCGTTGCCGAGAAGGCTGTCGGGATTAGCGGAAATACGCATACTCAGCGATGTGACTCTTGTATTGGCACTGTCCGAATCCTCAGCAGACTCCTGGGAACGGATCCAGGCAGTATTGACGAGATCAAAACTGCCCACCAGATCGGCTTTCACACGCGCATTAAACGACAATGAAGAATCGGCATCGGGAAACAGATTACCGATTTCCCATCGAACAATACGTTTCGTATCATCGAAAGTATAAATCCCGGAAGCATCGACAAATTCCACCAGCGGTGAGAGCGTATCGGCGACGACGGTCTGGGTTGCGATTGCATTACCACTATTGGCGAATTCCAGATTGTAGGCCAGAACTTCACCGGCGTAAGCTTTACTCCTGGTAGTTTTTGTCAAGCTGAGAATTGGCGCTGACTTAACCGTAATATTGACTGAAGATTTTGCGCTAAGACCTTCTGCGCAGGCCATCTCAGCCATATTTGCGATGACCGTTCCATTATTCAGCAGTGGTTTAACCTTGACAGTAAGCTCCAGAGAATCAGACGAACTCATGGCAAAATTCAGAGTACCGATGTCCCAGGTTACAATCCGTGTCTGGGAATCGTAAGATGAACTTCCGGTCGAAGCGAGAAAATCAAGATCAGCAGATAGAGTGTCGGTAATGACTACGTTTGTCGCAATTCCACTGCCGGTATTGCGGTATCTTATCTTGTACTTGAGTTCTTCGCCGGCAGGGACGACTGTACTGGCAGGTGTTTTCGTAATAACCAGAACAGGTGACTTGATAGTCACTGCGGCGCTGGCTGTTGCCGATTCACCTTCGGCACAGACGACTTTGGCATTGTTCTGTACCACACTTCCATCCAATATCCCGGATCGCACTCTGACATTGACTTCCACCGAATCCCTGGTGCCACTATTCGAATCACTCCGATTCCAGGTGATCCGGCGGTCTGCCGATTCGTACTGATAGAGACCGGTAGCGCTGATAAATTCCACCTCGGCGCCGAGCGAATCCGTTACGACAATGCCGGTTGCGACCGTATTGCCGGTATTGCCGAAAACCAGCCGGTATGTCAGCGTGTCACCAGGAGATTTCTCGCCGTTTACGGTGTTGGTAATCGTCAGAACCGGAGCAGATTCCACGGTAGTGCTGACCACAGATTTCGCACTAAAACCTTCGCTACAGGCAATCTCAGCCGTATTGGTAATTACAGTGCCATTATTTAAAGGAGACTTAACCTGGACTGTAAGTTCTACCGATTGAGATGTAGTCATGTTAGCGGTTAAAGTGCCGATGTCCCAGGTAACAATCCGTGTCTGAGAATCGTACGCTGATGATCCCGATGAACTGACATAATCAACATTGGCAGAAAGGGTATCAGTAATGATTACATCTGAAGCTGAACCATCTCCGCTGTTTTGAAAAGCAATGTTATACGTCAGTTCCTGGCCAGCCTCAACGACTGCGCCGGCAGTTTTTTCAATCTGCAAATCAGGATGACGAACTTCCTCGATAACCAGAGTCGAGGCATACGCGGACGGACTAATATTTTCCGAATTAGTAACAGACGCCGTATTGGTGATGGTTGTACCGGGAACAGTTCCGCTTCTGACTACTGTGGTTATTGTTTCCGTTACAGTTGTTCCGGGAGACATTTCTCCAATATTCCAACCAATAAGGCCGAGAATATTTTGTCCGGCTCCCGAACAGGTGATGAATTCCGTCTGGTCGGGTATGTCATCATAGAGGATCGTATGTGTGGTCGGAGCATTACCGACATTTTGCAGGGTAAGCGTGTAAATCAAAGTATCGCCTACCGCCGCATTCTGTCGATCGACGGTTTTCTGTAAAGCCAAATCCGGCAGAAAACCTATGGTTATCTCGACCCCAGCAGATTCACCAGTCACATTTTCAGGCGTTCGGAAACCGGCTGAATTTTCAATGGTCGCTCCTGAGGATACGGAGGGCGCAATAACAGCAGTTAAATTGATTTCGCTGGTTGCGCCCGGTTGTATCTCAATGAGGTTCCATGAAATTATCTGTCCGCTTACCGTCGCAGGCGGTTGGGATGAGACATAAATCAGATCACTGGACAGGGTGTCCGTGACCGTTATGGATGAAGCTCCAAGATTTCCCGAATTAATCAGGGTGATGTAATATTCGACCGTATCCGAAGGCAGGAAAGTTGTCGTTTCCACGCTCTTCGAAATCGTCAGAATATATCCTTGACTGACAGTCGTAATTACCGGCTGACTCTGGATGGAATAAACGTATCCGCCGGCATCATGATATTCCCCGAAGGCGACGTTTTCAATTTCCGTTCCAACCGGTGTTTGTGCCAGTAAACGCAATGACGCCATCAGAATCCAAAGAATTCCGATGGTTTTCACCCGTGATATTTTCATAAGGCGCTTCATCCTAAAAAAGGCACTTTTCCGCTGGTATTTTGTAATGGATTATCAGAACAAATGCTATATAGGTAACCATTAAAAAAAACAGCAGCTATGATAACAGGCCTTTTTAGTCGATAGTCGCCTGAAAAGATGTGGTTGTTGAACCACCCGGTCCGATCTGCGGTATCTCAAATAAAACCGAATTGCCGGTATGGGTACCACCATCTCCATCGGAGACATCCGTCTTGGTGACTCCGCCAAGCTGCATACTTCCGGCAACATAGGTGGTGTTCGTCGGTATCGCATCGGTAATCACGACAACTGTAGCAATTCCGCTTCCGGAATTGAGAATTGTCACCGTATAGGTCAACGTTGTTCCCGGCGGCTGATTACCGGTTGGAGAAACTGTCTTGGTAAGTGACAGAATCGGCGCTGTTACGGTAATTGTAATTACGCCCTCGTCGTAGACAGTCGGATCGCCAACGGAAGTAGCTATCATATGCATTTCGCCTTGAGCGCCATCGGACGTTCCGGGCGGGATAGTGGTTTTCCCAATGACATAGACAATCTCGCCCTGTGCCATTGTACCAAAATCTATTTTGCCGTCTCCATTGGTGTCTTCCAAAAGCACATCACCATTATTGACTTCACCATCAGCGTTGTGGTCATAGTAGAACTCCCAGGTCGCTAATAGACTGGTATAAGTAATATTGAAAATATCCGGTCCGTTGCCCGTATTGGTCACTGTTGTCGGATAATAAACAATATCACCAGGATCACCGATAATGGATATGTCAGCGCCGACCAAAACACCATAGATTTGAGCAATTGTCAGAGTCGCTCCGGTGGCATTTGCTGTAACCGGTGACTGAGATGTGCCCGCCGCGTTGTTAAAAGTGACCGTAGCCGAATTGGTTACGATTGTCCCAACTGGCACATCGTCATTTACAATGACCTGGTAAGTCAGAGAACCCGATGCTCCCTGAGGTGCATCACCCCAGGTGAAAGTCACTGAGTTAGCGTTGGTCACGTTAAAATCGGAACTATCATCATCTGCCGCATCCGTGCGGGAGACGGTCATGATCTTCATACTTCCCGGAACATAAGTCAGGTTCGTAGCAATCGGACTGACAATGACTACATGTTTCGATGTCGCGGTACCGTTATTTTCACCATAAATTGTGAAGGTGACCACGTCACCCGGTCTGGGACTCAGATTGTCAGCAGTCATGGTAACGGTCAAAACCGAAGCGCTGACGGTAGTAGTCAGCACCGATGCATCCGAGACACTGGCATTGAACTGCGAAGTTGCCGTTACCGTCTCAGTCGAATAGGACTGATCAGCGCCGCTGACATTGGTAACGACGATTACGAGATCGTAAGTAGCGTCCGCGGCTAATTCACTGGTAGCAGTAACTTCCGATTCGCCAGCATCTGCGACGCCATTACCGTTAGCATCGTAGTAGATTGCCGCAGTGTTTACAGCACCACCACTTACAATGACTTTAGTGAGATCATAGGTATCCGTACCATTACCGGTGTTAGTGAGAGTCAGCGCGTATGAGACCGTATGCTCCAACAGAATATTATTTACCGCTGTTGACGGACTGATATCCACACCGGCGACCTGGCTGACGATGGTCGTGACGGTGTTCGAAGTGACACTCGGTAATGAATTTCCGTTAGCGTCACGATACTCACCGGTGGCATAATTGGTGATAGCCGTACCGGCGGGTGTGCCTGCCGCAAAAGCCAGCGTAGCCGCCAGACTAATGGTCAGGACTGCGATTAACAACACCTTTGTTTTCATGGTTTAACCTCCTTTGGTTATTAGTATTTGTTTGCTTCGTGTTGTTTATTATTTCACTTTAACATCAAATTCGAGTATCTTTTTTTCATTGGGTGCCAGTGGTTTTTGCAATTCCCAGCGAATGTGAGAAATCATTTCCGGGGGAGCGTTTTTAACAATCTCCTTTCCGTCTGCATCTTTGACGGTATAGGTGGGCGGCCAGTTCTGGTAGGTAATTCCACTATTAATGGAAAAAGTGATGATCGTATCTTCACCCTTGGCTGACATGGGAACATAGACGACTCCGGCTGGAATGGGATCTGTTACCACCGGACTGGTCATAACGCCATCTCCGACATTCTGAGCCGTGATGGTATAATGAATCACATCACCCGGTTTATACATAATCTTAGCCCTGCCGGATTTCTCCGCTCGCGTCAGATTGACCTTAGCTTCGGCGACAGTCAGCTCCAATTTCGGAGTACCCTGTGCCAAGACCTGAGACGTAACAGCGAATGCCATTACGATCAATGAAAAAGTCTTGGTTTTCATGATGAGTTTCCTTTCATTTTTTATTTGACTTTTACTTTAAATGCTATCGAACCACCCGCACCCGGTGTCAGTGTTGTCGCGCACTGAAACGACAGACTGGTTACCGGTGCCGCTTGACTGGTATCGTAACTAATTCCACCATTATGACTGTAAGTAATGGTTGTGCCTGCTCCGACAGCCGAATCAGTCACATATTCGGTGTTAGTCGGTATGCTTTCCAGAATGAAAACATAGGTAGCGTCACCATCGCCGGTATTGGAATAGTGAACGGTATAAGTAATAGTGTCGCCGGGCGCGGCTGATGTTTTATCTACGGTTTTTGACAAAGTAAGGGTCGGCCCGGTGACAGCGATCAGGGCAGTCGGACCGGTGGACATCACAGCAAAATTATCACCACCGATAGTAACGTTATTGTAATGATTACCGCCGCCTCCAGCTATGGCGTTAAAGTACAGGGTAACGCTGCCGGCGACAGGCACGGACCAGGTTCCCAGCCAGGTAAGTTGACTGCCATTAATAGCAGGATTCGCCGTGGTCAAACCGGTCGCCGATCCGGTTACATAGCTAAAACTGCTCGGCAAATTATCAACAATATTGGTCAGGGAGCCGGTAATATTTCCGGTATTCTGAATCTGAATAGAATAACTCACGTTTGATCCGGCACTGACAGATGGCGTTGAAGTCGTTTTCTGAACAGATATGATCGGAGCTTGGATTTCAAAGGAGTCGTAAGATATGTATGTACCTGGATTCCGCGGATCCTCTACCTGGATCGTATAAACATCTGGCAAGACGGATAAGCCGACCGTCCATAGCGGAGTATTAATTAAGGTACCATCCGCGCTGGTGGTAATCACACCGCTCCAGATGTTATTATCGCCGCTGTCCAGAATCCGGACGTTGCGCTAACCGGAATTATAGTAAATTGACCCGTTGTGTGGAATTAAGCGAGAGCATGTTTGACATGATTTAAGGGTTTGTTGTTGAGATGATTAATGAATTGGAGCAAAGTGAAAGTAGTGATCTTTGCTAAGATTCTCGTCGATAACCCAAGA
>JALOAB010000207.1 GCA_023229045.1 Fidelibacterota bacterium | reverse complement strand
TCGATGCCGAACTAAAACTTGATCCGAAAATTACCCGCGGTCAACTGGCAAACGGTCTGACTTATTATATTCGCCAGAATGCGAAACCGGAACAGCGCGCCGAACTGCGCCTGGTAGTCAATGTTGGCTCGGTATTGGAAAATGAGGAACAGCAAGGGTTGGCTCATTTTCTTGAACATATGGCCTTTAACGGCACAAAGCATTTCAAAAAGCATGAGATAATCAGCTTTATGGAATCGGCTGGTATGCGCTTTGGTTCGCATCTGAATGCCTATACCAGCTTTGACGAAACGGTCTATATGTTGACCGTTCCGACCGACCAGGATTCGCTGGTCGAAACCGGTTTTAAGATATTGGCCGATTGGGCGACCGGGATCAGCCTGGAAGCTGAGGAGATCGACAATGAAAGGGGGGTGATCCGCGAAGAATGGCGTTTAGGACGCGGCGCCGAAGCCCGGATCAGAGACCTGGAATATCCTGTAATGTTCTACGGCTCTCTCTACGCCAGGCGCTTGCCAATCGGCCAAATCGCCGTCGTCGATACGTTTCAGTATGAGACTTTGCGAAAATTTTATCGGGATTGGTATCGTCCCGATTTGATGGCGGTCGTAGCGGTCGGCGATTTCGACGAAACCGCAATCAAAAATCTGATCGAACGCTATTTCGCAGACCTGCCGCTTCCCGAAAAGGCGCCAGCCCGATTCATTCCAGCGGTTCCCGATCACGAGGAAACCCTGTTTTCGATTCAGTCGGATCCGGAGTTAACCCGGACGATTATTAGAATAATTAATAAACTACCGATCAACGAAGAGCGCCTGGTAAACGACTATCGCCGCACGATGGTTGAAAATCTATACAATGGTATGCTGGGCAAACGTCTTGACGAATTATCCAAAGACGCCGACCCGCCATTTCTGCAGGCAATTTCTCATAAGGGTCGTTTGGTGAGATCGAAAGATTATTATTACGTTGCCGCGATCGTCAAGGAGGATGGAATCGAACGCGGCCTGAGCAGTCTTCTGGCTGAAATCAGGCGGGTTCAAAAATATGGTTTTACCGACACCGAGTTTGAGCGGCTGAAGAGCCAGGTGATGCGCAATATGGAGCAGAGTTATCGGGAAAGAGAAAACTTTTATTCCGGCGATTTGGCCGATGAGTTTACGCGCAATTTTTTATTGAACGAGCCGGCGCCCGGAATCGAAATCGAATACGAATTGTATAAAAAATACCTGTTCGGCATAACTCTGGACGAAATCAACGCTCTTTCGCGGCAATGGATCAGCGATAAAAACCGGGTGGTATTAGTCTCGGCGCCGCAAAAAGCCGGCTTGTCACTACCGACCAAATCGGATCTGATCGATATAATTAATGCTATTAGGCAACAGCCGCTTGAGGCTTACGTTGATCAGGTTGTCGAACGCGATCTTTTGGAGCAGATGCCGAAAGCCGGTCGGATTATCAGCGAGTCCCGGATTGATTCGCTCGACGTGACCGAACTGCAATTGAGCAACGGTGCAAGAGTAATCATCAAGCCGACCGATTTCAAGAATGACGAAATCCTGCTGTCAGCCTTCAGTCCGGGCGGCACTTCGCTGGTTCCCGATTCGAATTATATCGCGGCGGCAAGTTGCATACCGATCATAAGAGAGTCCGGGCTGGGTGAATTCACCAAAATCGCCCTGAATAAGAAGCTGGCCGGCAAGGTGGTCTCGGTAAATCCGGGATTAGGAGAATTGACCGAACAGTTCAGCGCTTCAGCTTCCCCTAAAGACCTGGTAACTATGTTTCAGTTGATTTATTTGTACTTTACGACGCCGCGGCGCGACAGCTCGGCTTATTTATCATATCGGAACAAGATGCTGACGACACTCGCCAACCGCAATGTGGATCCCTTTGCGGCTTTCAACGACACTGTCAGTGCGACCCTGAGTCAACACCATTTTCGGGCTCGCCCCTGGTCGGTTGAACTGCTGGACGAAATGGATCTGGAAAAATCATATGAAATTTTCCGGGAGCGTTTTGCCGAAGCGGGCGACTTCACTTTTATTCTGGTTGGCAATGTGCAGATCGATACAGTGAAACAGTTGATCGTTCGCTATCTGGCCAGCCTGCCAACGATTGACCGGATCGAAAATTGGCGGGATGTCGGAATGCGTTTGCCGGAAGGCGTCGTCTACAACGAAGCCCGCAAGGGAATCGAACAAAAGTCATTTGTCCAGATCACTTTTCACGGCCCGTTTGAATGGAATCATGCCAATCGCTTTTTACTGACGTCAGTGACCGATATCCTGCGGATTAAACTTCGCGAGCAGGTGCGGGAAGAAAAAGGCGGAACCTATGGCGTTCGTGTGAACCAATCAGCTATACAGTATCCGCATTTGGAGTTTCGGATTACGATCCAGTTCGGCTGTAATCCGGAGCGGGCGGAAGAATTAACGACTGTAATATTTAATGAAGTAGAAAAATTAAAAAGCGAGCTGGTCAGCGATGAAGATCTGACTAAAATCAAGCAGATTGATCTGAGAACTTATGAGACTAATCTGAAGGAAAATCGCTTCTGGCTGAACAATCTCTATTTTTATTATTTCAACAATGAAGATCCGCTGAATATCCTGAATTATCCACAATTAGTGGCGGGCCTGACCAAAGAGAAGATCCAAAATGCCGCGCAATGCTATTTACCTGCAGATAACCATGTAAGGGTAATACTCTATCCGGAAAATTAATGACGTTTATCGACCAAATATTTTTAGCGCGCTTGTAAGCCCACCGATTATATCATAAATTGAGGAGCATTTTATTTGGAGAAGATTGATTTTAAAAACGGTTAATCTCAGCAAACGTTTTGGACATCGTTGGGCGGTTGCTGACTTGAATCTGGAGGTTGAATCCGGTCAGATATTCGGCTTTCTGGGTCCGAATGGCGCCGGTAAAAGCACCACTATTCGCATGTTGCTGGGTTTGATCAGGCCAACCCGCGGTACTTATGAGTTTTTTGGTCAGCCGGCGCATCAATCGGGAGTCGACGCTTACCGCAAGATCGGGGCTCTGGTAGAAAAGCCGGACTTCTATCTCTACCTCTCCGCCAGGCGAAATCTGCAGATGCTGGGCGAACTCAGTGGCGGAGTCAACCACCAGCGCATTAACGAAGTACTGGAAATCGTCAACCTGCGGGATCGCATCGATGATAAAGTCAGAAATTACTCACACGGTATGCGCCAGCGACTCGGCATTGCTCAGGCAATTCTCCATGATCCGGAACTGATTATTCTGGACGAGCCTACCACCGGATTGGATCCGATGGGTATTAAAGAAATCCGCGAATTGATCGCCAGCCTGGCGAACGATTTTAGCAAGACGATTTTTTTGTCGTCACACCTTCTGCATGAGGTAGAACAGGTTTGTAGTCACATGGCGATTATCGATAATGGCCAACTCGTTGTTCAGGGCGCGGTGCACGATTTGTTAAGAACCACCGATTTTTTCGTTACCGAGATTGTGGTTGACGACCCGGTCAAAGCCCGCGCAGTACTTACTGACGATTCCCGGGTGCGGGATATAACTTTAACCGACAATTCATTAAAAGTCCACGCCGCAACCGAAAGCCGGCCGGGGATAATCGAATCCCTGGTAGAAAACGGCTTGAAGATTTCAGCGGTAATTCCGCGCACCTCGCTGGAGGATTACTACCTTTCACTGGTACAACATTCGGATGGTCATTGAGATGGGATTGATTTTAAAAGCCACCCGGCTCGAATTGATTAAAATTTTCAGCAGATGGCGCACTTATATCGGCTTTGCGACGATAATGGTGCTCGTGCCAGTCATTATGGGATTGGTAAGAAAGTACGGCTTCGGGATTGAACACGAAGCTATTCGATCGCTGGGAAACACTTTCCAGTACGTCGGGTCGCTGGCTAACGGACTGCTGATTTCCTATTATCTGATGAATGTGCTGTGGGTGCATTTTCCGTTTTTCATCGTGCTGGTGGCGGGCGACATTATGGCCGGCGAGGGCGCCGCCGGAACTTACCGGCTCTGGTTGACGCGCCCTATCGGTCGTTTGCAGGTGGTAAGCAGTAAATTCCTGGCGACATTCATTTATACGCTGATAATCGTATTGTTTCTCGGTATATGCTGTGTTGGATTGGGAATGTTGATAGTCGGCGGCGGCGATTTATTTGTTTTCGATAAGGGTATTTTGATTCTATCGCAGGGCGATGCTTTGCAACGTTTCCTGCTGGCCTATCTGATCGCCGCCTGGGTGCAGATGACCGTTGCGGCTCTGGCGTTCATGTTTTC
>JALOAB010000206.1 GCA_023229045.1 Fidelibacterota bacterium | reverse complement strand
AAACCACATCCAGTGGCTTGTAGTTGTGCGCGCCGTACCGATCTTCGATCCTGATAAAATCCTGACTGCCTGACATTTCTTTTGACTCCACTTTTCAAATAAATTAATTGAGTTAAAATATCGTGCGGAATTTAATAATTTAATTGTTCGGAACATTGTTTTTCTTGGGAAAAGCGAAAATTTACAGTCAATTCGCAATTTCAAGTGCTATCTGTTCCGAATGATATTTACATATTTAATCAAAACAAAATATCGCATCAGAGTTTCTTCCCGACCGGCACGAGATAGATCACCGACTCATTTTGACCGACTCCCACCACTTTTGCAACCGCGGCATCCGAAAAAGCTCCAACCGGTACCGACGCCAAACCGAGCGCCACGGCTTGCAAATGAACGTTCTGTGCCGCATGACCAACCTCGATATGAACATAGCGCTCGGCGCGTTGCTGGTAGCGACGGGCTGTGCGTTCAAATACGGCGCTGAAAACAAACACTGCCGGCGCTGACCGGATCGAATTTTGTCCCAGACTGGCGTCCGCCAGTTGAGCGCGAAAGTCACCCGCCTTTTTCAGTGCGAGAGCATGGCGTTCCGGCAAATAATGAAAAATGCCTTCCGCCGTAACCAGATAAATCTCCAGCGGATGGGTGGCTCCCGCCGACGGAGCAGTGCGTAAACCTTGCCTGGCATCGCTGACGCCTTGAGCCGCATAAAGCAGTTGACCGATCTCGCTTTCCGTCAAAGCCTGGGATTTAAACGAACGCACTGAGCGACGCCGGCTGAGGGTTTCTTCGACTGAGACCTTACCGGTTTTCTGCGGTCTGGGAAGTAGCCACAGATTTTCCGGTTCGGCCGCCAGACTAAATAAACATAACATTAAAACCTCGAGTACTATGGTGGTTTTTCTAACGTTCTTTGACAATTTTATATTCGACCGATTTGGACCAATTCGGCAAATTTTTCAAACGAGCGATCATAAGTGCGCTCGACGTCGCACGGGAAGAAACAGGCTGGCAATTCGCGCGACCGCAAATGATATTTTATACAGTCGCAACAAATTCCCTTGCGCGAACATGGTTCATAAGTGCAATTACACTTTAATTTATTTTGGGTTTGACGGCATTCCATATCATTCTCCCTTTAATTTTAAACCTATTCAGCTGGTTTATCACCTGTCAATATCGCTTTATCAATTATCCGAGCCTGGCAAAATTTAACCAATCTTTCACAGAAAGTCGCCAGCCGATCGGTCAGTTCCGATTCAGGATAGGCAAGCGGAGCATAGATTACGATCAGGGCTTGATCGGTTTCGGCAGTAACTGCCGCGCGGATCGAATCGGTGATCGGTGAGCCGAAAGGACCGATTTCATCGACCAATGTATAGCGACCCGCCAGATGTATCGGCTGACCGTTATGACCGATATATTCTTCGCCCGGTTGACCGCGGCGCAGGACAATGTCACCCTTTAATTTCCGGCGGTCGTAAACGCCATTCGGCAGAAGAAAATCCAGCGCGCAAAAATTACATACATCGACCAGATTATTGATAGAATAAAAAGACAAATCCTTCAGCGCGCGGCGCAGGAGCGCCTCGGAAGCCGGGCGGTGTTTGGTGGGTTCGATGCCGAGTTCCCGGAACAACTGACGCGCCAGTTGCACTCCCTCGACTTGCCCTATTTCCAGGTAACCATAACGTCCGCGATAGCGAGCCGCGCATTTCTGCAATTCCAGAAAAGCGGCTTGGTGCGACGATACCCTGATCTTTTCAGTCGTGATGATCGCCAGCCGAATCGGCAGATCGAGGTGAATCATAATCTACTATCCCCTTTCTAACCGAAGCGATAATGCTTCCTGACCGGTTTTGATATTTTCCAGGTACAGGTTAATCCCTGCGGAAAAGTAACCAGATCGCCTTTCTTAATTTTCACCGGCTGACCGCTTTCCGGCACGACCTCGACTTCGCCTTCCAGAAAGTAACAGATCTCCGGTTCATCGTACGACCACGGAAATTGCGAGACTTCTTTCGCCCAGATCGGCCATTGCCGGACGCCGAGTTCGGTCAGGCGGGCAGGATTGGGATTGTGCTCGATAATTATTGATTGCAAAATATTTCTCCACAAATTTTCATCATCTGCTCCAACCAAATTTAATCATGAAAAGGAAAATGAAAACAGAATACTCAGAATGGGTAGAATGCTCTTATTTTAACATTTCTCCTGAAAAATTTTCTTGACTTTACCCCCCTGCGTATATATTATGCCTGTAAAAGGAAGGCATTAGAAAATATGGCGCGTGCGCAAGTTTTTATCAATTGGCTTTACCAGACCGGTAAGAGAAGGATGGGAAATGCCTCTCGGACGGACACGGCTTCGGAAGTTCCGGATCGTTTTAATATAAGGACAAGAGGGTAGCGGCAGGCTTTTCGGAAGGAGGTCGATGAAAATAAATAAATATAAATCTCAGAAAAAAACAACAAGCATCTCTGTTCTCTTAGGGGTTCTGTTTTTATCCACATCCCTTTTAGCCGAGAAAGGATTTCATCTGATCGGCACAATGATAAGACTAAATGATGGTGATCGCTATATGGAAGTCCAGGGGATTGGGGATATCAATGCCGATGGCTATAAGGATTTTGCTATCGGAGCCAGTTGGGAAACGAATGCGATCGGCTATGCAGATATATACTTGGGAGGACCTATAATTGACACAATCCCGGATTATCATCTTACTGTAGAGGATTCCTGGGGATTTGGCAGTTCCATTACATCAGGCGATTTTAATGCTGATGGGTTTTCCGATCTGGTAGTAGCCGATTATTGTTATTCGAATTATGAATATTTAGCCGGGCGGGTATTTATTTACTGGGGCGGAGCGGATTTTGACACAATCCCGGATTTAATTATTGAATGCCATGGATATATGTTTATGTTCGGACGGGAAGTAAAGAATGGCGGGGATGTCAATGGCAATGGGGTGGATGATTTGTTGATAAGTGCGCCTGCCCAATATACGACGAGAGGCTATGTTATTATTTGTTACGGCGGCACAAATATGGATGCTGAGATTGATGTTATACTTGAAGGCGGAATGTGGGATTTGATTGGTGACGCCATCTGTGGAATAGGAGACATCAATGCCGATGGATATGATGATATGTTAATAGGTACCCATTATCAAGATGCTACCGAAACATACGGCCGAGCCTACCTGATGTATGGTGGCAGTTCGATCGGTACATATTTTGACACAATCTATGAATCGGATACCACAAATTACAGTTTTGGGAGCTATGTAGGGAATCTTGGGGATATTACGGGAGATACAATCAGTGAATATGCGATCTCGTCACCTACTCAAATACGAATATATTCAGGGAGGAATATTAAAAATATCAGTACCTTAAATAAAGGAGAATTAATTTGTAACTTTGCGTCAATTTGCAATCCGGTTGATATTAACAATGATTCAATAAATGATGTTATTATTGGGATGGTTGGCTGGCAGGGTAATAATTTAGGGGCCTTTGTTTATTTAGGTGGAGCAGACTTTGATTCGATCCCGGATTATGTAATTCAGGGCGAAAAATATGAGGATGGTCTTGGATATACGATAGCCAGTATCGGAGATATCAACAATGACGGTCAACAGGAATTATTGATCGGTGGAATGAGCTCAAATGAAAGAGGCATAGTATGCCTGTACACTTTTGGAGAGTGGCAAGGAATAAACGAGACGACAAAAACTGCGACGCAGGAATTCAAACTCTGCCAGAACTACCCCAACCCCTTCAATCCGAAAACAACTATCTCTTTTGACCTGCCCGAAGAAGCGCGAGTCGAAATTGTAGTTTATGATCTGATGGGCCGTGAAATCTGGAAATCGACCCGAACGAGTTATCCTGCCGGGACGCATTCGTTAGTCTGGAACGGTACTAACAAAAGCGGTCAGCCGGTCGGCACCGGGGTTTACCTGGTCAGACTTAACTCTCCGAAATATTCTGCTACTCAAAAAGTACTGCTCATTAAGTAATGTTATAAACAAGCCCGGCGGGTCAAACGCTGTTTAGACCTGCCGGGCAGAATCTGATTTGCAAAATTTCCTTACGTGTTAATTAAAGAAGGGCGCAGAAGTTGAAAGCATTATCCTTCACCTTAATGCAACTTGTTAATGAATACTATTGAGATTTTTTGACAACATATTCTGGTTTTCAGTAGAATTTCTTGATAGATTTCATTTGTGCATCAAAGAAAATTACTGCTCATCAATCCCTGGATCGCCGATTTTACGGCTTTTGATCTGTGGTCGAAGCCG